>PHCD01000060.1 GCA_002842135.1 Betaproteobacteria bacterium HGW-Betaproteobacteria-8
AAGCGCACAATTATTTCATAAATCAAGGGTTAAAGTAAGGCTCATCAGCCGTTCAAACACGGTTTTTACCGACTCTTTTCGCACCGTTTCACGATCGCCGCTGAATCGATAGGTGCTGCATAATTTGAGGCCATCTGCCGTGACCCAGGCAAAGCAGACCGTGCCGACCGGTTTCTCGGCAGAGCCGCCATCCGGGCCGGCGATGCCGGTGATGGCGGCGGCGATATCGGTATGGCTGTGTTTGAGTGCGCCGGTCGCCATTTCCAGCGCGGTTTCTTCGCTGACCGCGCCATATTGCTCCAGGGTATGCGGATTGACTGCCAGCATATCGACCTTGGCCCGGTTGCTGTAGGTGACGAAGCTGGCATCAAACCAGGCCGAGCTGCCGGGAATTGCCGTGACAAACTGCGCGGCCATGCCGCCAGTGCAGGATTCCGCCAGCGCCAGCGCCCAGCCCCTCTGCTTCAGGGCCTGACCCAGAGCTGCGCTCAGGTTCAGTAAATCGTCATCCACCATTGCAGTACCTTGAGGGCGGCGATGGCATAAATGGCCGCCAGCAGGTCATCGAACATCACGCCGAAACCGCCCTTGAATCGGGCATCGCATTGGCTGATCGGGAACGGCTTCCAGATATCGAACAGGCGGAACAACAGGAAAGCCGTTACCCACCATTGCCAGGCCAGCGGCGTGAATTCCAGCACCAGCAGCATGGCGACGATCTCGTCCCAGACGATGCTGCTGTGGTCGGAAATACCGAGATTTCTACCGGCGACTGCGCAGAGCGGGATGCCGAGCACGAACAGCACGGCAATAGTGGTGTAGTGCACCAGTTCCGGCGCCTGCATGAGGATGACGAACAGGGGCAGGGCGACCAGTGTGCCGAAAGTGCCGGGGGCGAACCTGCTCAGTCCGCTACCGAAACCCAGCGCGAAGAAATGTGCCGGCCGGCTGAAAAGAAAAGCCAGTCCGGGCCAGGCTGGTTTGTTATTGTCTGAAGTGGTCAAAGCCGATTGCTCCTGTCTCAATAAGGTTGCCTTGACGGTTACGCACAAGCAGGCCGGGTTCGGCGCGGGTCTTGCCGATACAGCTCAAGGCCAGACCGGTTTCTGTAGCGATCTGCAGAATGCGGTTATGCATATCTGCGGGTGAGGTAAAGCATAGTTCATAGTCATCACCGCCCGCCAGCAGCATATTCAACACCGATGGATTGGTCAGATGTTGTTGCATGGTCGCCGAGCGGGGAATGTCATCCAGACACAGCTCGGCACCGAGGCCGGAAGCATCCAGTATATGCCCGAGATCAGCCAGCAGGCCGTCGGAAATGTCGATGGCGCTATGGGCGATGTTGCGCAGGGCCAGACCTAGCGTAACTCTGGGCTGCGGTTGCAATAGGGCGGGCAGCGTTAGCGCCAGCTCGTCATCGGTGAGTGGGTGTTTACTCAGCAAGTGGTTGAGCGCCAGTGCAGCATCGCCCAATTGCCCGGAGACCCAGATATCATCGCCGGTTTTTGCGCCATCGCGACGGAGTGCCTGGCCGGTAGGCACCTGTCCCATGATTTGCACACTGATGCAGAGTGGGCCGCGTGTGGTGTCGCCACCAATCAGGTCGGCATTGAATCTTTCCGCGCAGGCAAAAAAGCCCTCGGCAAAAGCGGCGATCCAGTTCTCGTCGGCAGTTGGTAGCGCGATTGCCAGCGTCGCCCATTTGGGCTCAGCGCCCATGGCGGCCATGTCCGAGATATTGACCGCGAGGGATTTCCAGCCAAGTTGCCAGGGATTGGTATCGGCAAGAAAGTGAGTGTCTGCTACCAGCATGTCGACCGAAATGGCAAGTTCATGGCCTTGATCTACAGTGAGCAGCGCGGCGTCATCGCCGACGCCAAGGTTGGTATGCGATGTCGGGCGTGTGAAATATTGCCGGATCAGATCGAATTCGGATGCCATCAGGTGTTCGGTTTTGCAGCGGTTTTGGGGCGGAATGCCTTGACCACGGATTCGTCGGTTTCGATATAAGGCGTCGGCTGCTCTGTCGTTCCTAGCAGGTCCAGGCAGTAAGGTACGGCGGCGAAGATGCCATGCACCTTGACCTGCCCCTGTTCATCCTTCAGGCCTTCGAGCGTCTGTGCGATGGATTTCGGTTGGCCCGGCAGGTTGATAATCAGGCTCTGCTTGCGAACGACTGCGACCTGCCTGGACAGTATCGCGGTCGGCACGAAATTGAGGCTGACCTGGCGCATCTGTTCGCCGAAGCCCGGCATTTCCTTGTCTGCAACCGCCAAAGTGGCTTCCGGTGTGACGTCACGCAGCGCAGGGCCGGTGCCGCCGGTGGTCAGTACCAGACTGCAATTCTCGTGGTCTACGAGGTCGATCAATGTCGATTCGATTTCCACCTGCTCGTCAGGAATCACGCGCACTACGGATTCCCATGGGGTGGTCAGTGCCCTGTCCAGCCATTCTTTCAGCGCGGGGATTCCCTTGTCCTCGTAAACCCCTGCCGAAGCGCGGTCGCTGATGGAAACGAGGCCGATACGGATGTTTTGTTGTGTCATATGGATACTTTGCTGAGTTTCGTTGTCTGTTGAGCAGAAACAGATTAAGGAAAACGCTGATTAAATGGTTACGCGGGCGAATTGCTGCGTTGCGCGGTACTCGCAACCTCGCTGTATAACACATACTATCTCGGCTGCTGCGTTCCGGGCGCCTTGTGGCGTCAAGCCGAGCTGCCTTCGCGTTAAGATGAGCTGCCTTCGCGTTAAGATGAGCTGCCTTCGCGTTAAGATGAGCTGCCTTCGCGTTAAGATGAGCTGCTTTAGCAGCCATATTAACGGTGAAGACCTTTACGGTCTTGGCAGCCGTCTTGACGGACACGACCCTTGCGGTTGCACTTCATCCCGCTCGCTCATTTAATCAACGTTTTCTGAGGTTAAATCATATCATCTGCCGGGCGCATAGATTATTCGACTACGATAATGCAATCGTTACAGCAGTTCCTGAGCATAAACCTGATATTCGCCGAGGAAAAAAGATGCGCTTGCTAACTACGCTACTGATTACAGCCAGCTTGCTTTGCCTGAATCTACAGGCGCGTGCCGATGATGCGGAGAATCCTTACGCTACCGCCTATAAGCCTCTGGAACTGCGGGCCAGGATTCTGCCGCCGGAAACGCCAGAGCCACAGATATACAAGGGTTCTGGCGACAAAGATGCAGATTATCAACGTATGCTGGAGCAGGGCTTCGATCTGCTCGGTTATTCCAGTTTCGAGGCGGGCGAGGTGCCTGCGGAAAAGTTGATGGAGCATGCCAAAGCGGTAAACGCGCACCTGGTGCTGGTCACAAGCCAGCGCAGCGGTGATGTGCCGGCCAGCATCAAGATCGATCAACTGCGGAAAAAGGCACGCGAGCAGAACACCGATACCATCGATCTCGATATGCTGGACCAGTCTTCTGTGCGCTATGCCTACCATGCTTCCTACTGGGTGAAGCTTGCACCGCCGCTGATCGGCCTGCATGTGAGGCCACCGGCCAAGGAGGAGAAGGAGCCGGGCTTGATCGTCGTGGCGGTGATCAACAATTCACCAGCCGATAAAGCCTTGTTGCAGGAATTGGATGTCATCAAAAGCATAGGCGATGTAGTGCTGGAGTCCCCCGAAGCGCTGACTAAAGCGGCCCAGCGCTATGCGGGTCAGACGGTTGAAGTAGTGTATATGCGGCAGGGTGCAATCAACAAAACCACGATGACGCTGAATCGCGCATATTAAATAGTAGAATGAACGCCAGCCGCGGCATCTTTCCATGCAGCGGCTTTTGGGGTTCCGGTGTTTGCCGGGCAGACGGGTATCGCCTCAAGTCCAGCCAATCAAGAATAAAATCAGACGATAGATCACGATATGACCATAGAAAATGTCCTGCAGAAATATGCCCTGGAAAAGGACAGGGAACCCCAGTTTCTGGCAGAGCTGATAGCCGAGATTCGTCCGCCCAGAACCAGCCGGGTCGACCATGCGACCCATGCATTGCAAGCGCTTTGCTATGTGTTGAACAATGATCCGGCGAAAGCCGAATTGCTGCGTAATGCCATTTTGAAACTGCTGGCCGAGCATAAGCCGGTTTCGCTGTTTGTGGACTCCGGCATACAGCCCAGTACTGGCTTCTTTTCTGAATTATGGCGCCGTCTGGGGCATAAATTGTTGCCTGCCGCCATGGATAAACAATATCTGAAAGACCTGTTTGCCCAGCTTTTTCCCAAGGTGAAGGATGAGTTGTGGGTGGCTGGTGTGCCGACCGAAGTCTGGGAGCAACTGATCGAGGCTTTGCATTTTGAGCTGTCGCCAGCTGAATGCCGGGCTGCTTGCCTGGAGAACTTTCTTGATGCCGTGGAAGTGCTTTCCTACCGGATTTCTGCGCTGGGCCTGGAACCTGAATTGTTGCGCAACCGCCCGGAGCTGGAAGATCACGAGTCGCCTTTCATCACGCAGAATATTGAATTGCGCGAGTTTTTGTCCGCTCCTGATCAGGCTGGGGATGTGGCGCAGATACTGGTTATGCTGGATCAGTGCCGCAGCGTGGTGAGCAAGATCCGCAACAGCAGTTCGCAAAACGGGACCAGCATTGACCTGACCTTTCTGTTGCAACGCATCTCCCAGCAGATTCGACGGCTGGAGTCCATGCTGCAGATTGTCGTGAGCCTGCGTGCGGGAGAGCCGCCGAATACGGCTTACGCTGAACTGTTCAAGACCCTGGTGCGTGGTGAGTGCCACAAGAACAATGTCGGCCAGCACTGGCAAGAGAACATGGAGCTGCTGGCCTTGCGTGTGACGGAGAACGCCAGCAGGACGGGCGAACATTACATTACCGAAACGCGCAGCGAATACTTCGCCCTCTTGCGTTCAGCTATGGGGGCAGGCCTGATAGTCGGCGTCATGGCCATGATCAAAATTATCACGGGTAACCAGCAATACGCACCGCTGACCGAGGCCATCCTGTTCAGCCTGAATTATGGACTGGGCTTCGTGCTGATTCATATCCTGCATTTCACGGTGGCGACCAAGCAGCCGGCCATGACGGCTGCGGCAATTGCGGCGAGCATTGACGCCAGTGACGGCAAGAGCCGGGAGATGAATAACCTGGTCAGCATTATTGCGCAGACGGTTCGCAGCCAGACGATTGCAATCATCGGCAACATCACGCTTGCAGTGCCTACTGCGATGCTGATTGCAGCTGCCTTCTATTTTGTGGCCGGTGAGCATTTTGTCCCGGTCGACAAGGCGGGGCATCTGCTGGCAGAAATCGACCCCTTGCATAGCGGTGCGCTCTTCTATGCAGGGATTGCTGGTGTCTGCCTGTTCCTCTCAGGCTTGATTGCGGGCTATCACGACAATTTGGCGATCTATAACAAGATTCCGCAGCGCTTGCGTGCACTGCGCTGGCTGCAATGGTTACTAGGTGAAGCCAGGCTGGACAGGGTGGCCCGCTATGTCGAGAACAATCTGGGAGCGCTCGCCGGTAATTTCTATTTCGGCTGCTTGCTGGGAGGCATGGCTGCGGTTGGCGTGTTGCTCGGTGTGCCGGTCGATATCCGCCACATTGCCTTTTCTTCCGCTTTCGTCGGGTTTTCCTTCGTCGGACTGGAGTTTGATATCACGCTTGCGGCGGCGCTTTATGCCGCGCTCGCAGTGCTGCTGATCGGCACCATGAATCTGCTGGTGAGTTTCGGTCTGGCCCTGTATGTCGCGATGAAGTCGCGCAAGGTGGGTTTTGTGCAGTGGCGGCGCTTGGGAGTTGCCCTGGCAAAACGTCTCTATCGAAATCCGCGGGAATTTTTTATGCCACCCAAGGCTGAACCGCTTGCTGCATCAGCCCTGGAACATGTTGCATCAGCTCAGGAAGAGGACTAATCCGTATTAGTCTTCTGGCGTTAAATCCCCGGGTTCGTCCGGGTGGTTGTCGGTTTCGACAATCTCCCGCAGTAATTTGAACAGTTCGCGGCTGCTTTTGGGCGGTTTGTTGGCGCTCACCTCACGTTTGTGATTGCGAATCAGGGTGCGAATCTGCTGGCTGTCAGCCTGTGGGTGGTCGCGCAGGAATTCTGAAAGACTGTCTTCATCCTCGAGTAATCTGCTGCGCAGGCGTTCCAGCTGATGGAAATGTGCGTTCTCTTCCGTGTGCTTGCCTTCCCAGCGTTGGAGCTGGTCGATGATGGGGGCGGTTTCCACATCGCGCATCAGGCTGCCAAGGTACTGGTGTTGACGGCGCAGGGCGCCGTTTGAGGTGATGCGTTTGGCTTCCTTGACGGCATCCAGCAGTCTTTCCGGCAGGTCCAGTTTGGTCAGCTTGTCGCTGGGCAGCTTGGTGAGCTTGACGCCCAAGTCCTGCAGGGCGTCCATTTCCGCTTTGCGTCGGGTCTTGCTGATGGGTTCTTGAGATTCTTCTGACATGCTGGCAATGCTGAGTTGAGTGGTGATGTATGATAACAGCTTTTGCCTTTGTCATTTTCAGAGGCTGATCCTGGCAGTCTGTAATATATTTTTAACGGTATTTTTCTGAGTATTTATCCATGAGTGAACCTCGCTTTAGCTATTCCCTGGAACAGTTGCAGGAAATGAGTGCGCGCGTGTTGAAACTGGCCAAGGCGGCCGGGGCCAGCGCAGCCGAGACCGACATCAGCCTGGGTATCGGGCAGAACGTCAGTGTGCGCATGGGCGAAACGGAAACCATAGAATATAACCGCGACAAAGGGGTTTCGGTCACGGTCTATTTTGGTCAGCGGCGCGGCAATGCCAGCACTTCCGACCTGTCGGAACAAGCCTTGGCCGATACTGTGGCGGCAGCCTGCAATATCGCACGGTATACCGCTCAGGACCCATTTTGCGGGCTGGCGGATGCCAGCCTGATGGCGACAGAATTCCCCGATCTCGATCTTTACCACCCTTGGGATATCTCGGTAGATGAGGCGATCGAAATCGCCAAGCGCTGCGAGGCGGCGGCCCGCGACGTTGATCCGCGCATCAGCAATTCCGAGGGTGCCAGTGTTTCCAATTCCGAGAGCCTTTCAGTCTATGCCAACAGCCATGGATTCTGTGCCGGTTATCCGACTTCACGCCATGGCATCAGTGCTTCGGTCATCGCAGAAGACGGCAAGAGTATGCAGCGCGATTACTGGTATACAACGGCGCGTGCGGCATCCGACCTGGAGTCACCCGAACATGTCGGTCAGGTGGCTGGTGAGCGTACGGTCAGGCGGCTGGGTTGCCGCAAACTGAAGACGGCGCAAGTGCCGGTGTTGTTCGAGGCGCCCCTTGCCTCTGGTTTGATCTCCAGCCTGGTCGCTGCGGTGTCCGGCGGCAATCTCTATCGTAAATCCTCGTTTTTGCTCGACAGCCTGGGCAAACAGGTTATTTCCCCCATCGTCGATATCGAAGAACAGCCTCATCTGCTCAAAGGGTTGGCCAGTAGCGCGTTCGATGCTGAAGGTGTGGCAACCGTGCCGCGCATGCTGGTGGAAAAAGGCGTTCTGCAAGGCTATCTGCTTTCCAGTTACTCGGCACGCAAGCTGGGCATGACGACGACCGGTAATGCCGGCGGCAGCCACAATCTGATTGTGCGGCATGTCCAGGGTGCGGAATATCAGCTGAGTTTTGAGCAGGTGCTGGCAACCATGGGCACGGGTTTGCTGGTGACGGAACTGCTCGGACATGGCCTCAATATGGTGACAGGTGACTACTCACGTGGGGCTGCCGGTTTCTGGGTGGAGAATGGCGTGATTGCTTATCCGGTGGAGGAAATCACCATTGCCGGCAACATGAAGGATATGCTGATGCAGATCGTGGCGCTGGGCAATGACGTACTGGTGCAAGGGTCCCGCCAGGTCGGCTCGATACTGATTGAGCGCATGACGGTTGCAGGGGAATAGACGGTTGAGAATACGATATTGAGGTCAATAAAAAAGCCCTGAAATTTCAGGGCTTTTTGTTTTACGTACGCATTACAGAATATCAGTAGTCGTATTCGCCATTCTGCACAGGCGGGTTGCCATCATAGATCTGGCTCTGGCGACGCTGGTAGTAGGCGTCGCGCATGAAGGCATAAGGATCCAGTGCGGCTTCATCCAGCAGGTCGCTACCTGGCAGCAGTTGTGAACGCCTGTCCAGGAACTTCAGTGCAATGGCACTGTTTCTGGTTGCAGGGTCATCAATATAACCAATCGGATCGAATGCCACGCTGTCGACTACCAGGCCGGCAGTGTCGCGAATGTTCGATGGGCCGAGGAATGGCAGGACGATGTAAGGACCGCTACCTACACCCCAGTATCCCAGCGTTTGGCCGAAGTCTTCCTTGCGTTTTTCAATGCCGTCCATGGAGGCGACATCGACCAGGCCGGCGATACCGAAGGTGGAGTTGATGACGAAACGGCCGGCACCTTCAGCTGCCTTGTCGAACTTGAACTGTAACAGGTCATTGATGACGGAAACGAAAGTGCTCAGGTTGCCGAAGAAGTTGTTAACGCCACTGCGCACCGGGCTTGGCAATACAGCCTTGTAGGCGCCGGCAACCGGCTTGATGACGGCCTTGTCGGCGACGTCATTGAATTTGTAGATGCCGCGATTGATACCTTCGAGCGGATCATTATTGGCAGTCGATGCACACCCCGAGAGCATCAGCGCCAACAAAACTGTGGCCAGCAAGTATTTAGATTGAGTCTGCATTCAATATCCTGTTGTCTTTATTATTGCCAATTGATTATATAAACAAGGCTTTGATTAAAGCGAACTTTAACTGAGCGGCAAGCCCTTGTCCACTATTTCGACCATGCCTTTCAGGTTGTGACAAGTATCAGTCTGGACCGGATTGTGCATTCTTGTAGAGCTCCAGAGCCAGTGCACGTTGGGTGGCATGATCGGCTATCGGGCGCGGGTAGCTTGAGCCTATGGAGATTCCAAGTTCTTTCTGGCGCTCGGCAGGTATCAGCCAGGGTGCATGAATCTCTTTTTGATTGCAGGCGGCGAGTTCCGGCACGTATTTGCGGATGGACTTGCCCTCCGGGTCGAATTTCTCCGATTGTGTGACAGGATTGAAAATGCGGAACCAGGGTTGTGCATCGCAACCGGTAGAAGCGGCCCATTGCCAGCCGCCGTTGTTGGCGCTGAAATCAAAATCCAGCAATTTGTCAGCAAAGTAGCGCTCACCCCGGCGCCAGTCGATCAGCAGGTCTTTTACCAGAAAGCTGGCGGCCACCATGCGTAAGCGGTTATGCATCCAGCCGGTCTGGTTGAGCTGGCGCATGGCTGCATCGACCAGCGGATAGCCGGTGCGGCCAGTGCACCAGGCCTCAAATAGCGTCTCGTCGTTGGGAAACGGCAGTTTGTCAAACTCAGCCTTGTAGGCATGGCCTTCAGCGATGTGCGGGTGGTGGTGCAGAATCTGGAAATAGAAATCACGCCAGATCAGTTCGCTTAGCCATGTTTCAGCACCGGCGCCCCCCATTTGCCACGCAGTGCGTGCCAGATGCCGGATGGAGATAGTACCGAAGCGCAGGTGCACGGAAAGATAGGAAGGGCCTTTGACAGCGGGAAAGTCGCGCGTGGATTGGTACAGATGCATACGCTCAACGAATTCGTCAAAAAGCTGCTGTGCGCCTGACATGCCGATTGGCAGTTTCATGCTGCCGAGGTTGGTGCGCACGAAGCTCATGGATTCCAGACCCGGTAGTTCCGTGGCTGTGACCTTGGCCAAGTGCTTTGCATAGCGGTCGACCGGATAGGGTCGCAGGTAGAAGTCGTCAAGTTTCTTCAGCCAGGCATTCTTGTAGGGGGTAAACACCCCGTAAGGTTTGCCGGTCTGGGTCAGGACTTCGTCCCGTTCAAAGATCACATGATCCTTGAAGCTGTGAAATGCGATGCCGGTCTGGGCCAAGGTATCGGCAACCGAGGCATCGCGCCGTATGGCTGTCGGCTCGTAATCGTGGTTGGCGTAAACCGCTGCAACATCCAGTTCTTTCGCCAGTTGGGGAATTTCAATGCTGGCGGCGCCATGGCGCACAATCAGGTCTGAGCCTTGCTGCTGCAGCGCCTGTTTCAATTCGCGTACGCTTTCCCAGATGAATTCGACACGCCGGTCGGCTTTGTCCGGCAATTGATCGAGGATTTCGGTATCGAATATGAATGCGCAATAGACCGCTTGCGAGGATTTCAGTGCCTGATAGAGGGCAGCATGATCGTAATCGCGCAAATCGCGACGGAACCATACCAGTGCACGGTGAACCGAGATGGGCATCGAAAAGGGTTTATCAGAATGTAACCCCCCGATGATACGTAAGTCCGTCTCAGGTGGCTATGTCATCCTCGCGCGCCGAACATGTATTTGCCGGCCGGCAATGATGGTGCCGCAACTTGCTCTATCGCCATCTCGGGCATTTTTTCTGGCTCGGGTGTTTCAGAATCCAGCAGGCCAAGTTGTTGGCGCAGTTGCAGGCTGAGCAGGATCAGGTCGGCATCGTCCGAAGCATCGACCTTCTCGAAGATGGTTTCACTGTAATCGGCATCTTTCAGCAGTTTGGCCGGGTTGACGATGCCGATGACCTTGCGTGCCTCGACGGTGAATTTAGACAATGTAATGAAACTTTGATTATCCATAGTGATTATCCTCATGTGTTCCGAGTAAGCGTGCCCCGAGTTAGTGCAAATTCAGAGAAAAATTCAGCCAAATGAGCAAAGTTCCTGCCATTTTGCTGCTTGTTGGTGCGCTGGCGGTGCTCTGCACAGGCATTCGGTGAATAATTAGCACTTAATGTGCCAACTTTAGAGGAACGTTATTCGCGGTGATAAGGATGGTTCTGGATCACCGTCCAGGCGCGGTAAAGCTGTTCAGCCAACACGACGCGCACCATGCCGTGCGGCATGGTCAGTTTGGAAAGGCTCCAGAGCCAGTCGGCTTTCTTTTTCAGCGAGGCATGCAGGCCGTCAGCACCGCCGATGACCAGCGCGACGTCGCGTCCGCCAGCCAGCCAGTTTTCCATGCGCTGTGCCAGTTGTGTGGTGGTGACTTCCTGGCCGTGTTCATCCAGCACAATCAGCAGGTCTTTACCGGCGGCCTCCAGGATTCTGGCGGCTTCGGCTTCCTGTACGACCTCTGAGTTTTTGCCGGAGGCGCGTTTGTCCGGCTTGATTTCGATGATCTCGACGCTGGCTTCGCGTGGCATGCGCTTCATGTATTCGGCGCAGGCCTTCTCCACCCAGTCAGGCATCTTGTGACCGACTGAAAGTATCCTTAATTTCAAGGCTGGAAAGGGTGAAACGGAAGGTCAGGCAGCAGATTTCTTGCTGGCGGTGCGGCGGGTTTCCGTCTCGCCCCATAACTGCTCGAGGTTGTAGTAGGCGCGTGCGCTCGGGATCATGATGTGGACGACGATGTCGCCGAGGTCGACCAGTACCCATTCGCCGTCCTTCTCGCCTTCGGTGCCACGCAGGTCAGCGCCTTTTTCCTTCAGCTTTTCGCGGACGTTGTCGGCAATCGCCTTGGCCTGGCGCGTTGAGTTTGCGCTGGCAACGATCATGTAGGAGGTCATGGAAGTCAGGTTGCGCACATCCATGACGGTGATATCAAAAGCTTTGATGTCTTCCAGCGCGTCAATGACG
>PHCD01000185.1 GCA_002842135.1 Betaproteobacteria bacterium HGW-Betaproteobacteria-8
GAGTGGTTCGATCTTGGCAGTACGATGCAGGACCGTGACGAAGTCAGCTATGCCATTCTGGCGGGTGAGCAGCGTGATGAGCGTAGAAATACGACCTTGCGTATCAAGGTCGATTGAAGTGCATGTTGTCGATTGGCGACAAAAAATATTCCGGAACTATCTAAAAACACACTGTTTTTTTATTTCAGAACTGCTAGAATTCGCGCACTCGGAAAGTGATGTTGACGCCATCGACTGACTTGATCAAATAAACCTTCCGTGCCAGGCCAAATTTTTTTAACACATGATATTAAGGGATATAAAAATGACACGTTCCGCTCTGTTAGCTGCACTTCTGGCTCTTGCTTTGACTGCTTGTGGTCAAAAGGAAGAAGCTGCCCCAGTTGAAGAAGCACCTGCTGTTGAAGAAGTTGCTCCAGTCGAAGAAGCACCAGTAGTTGAAGAAGCACCTGCTGTTGAAGAAGCGGCACCTGCTGAAGAAGCACCTGCTGCTGAAGAAGCTGCACCTGCTGAGGCTGCACCTGCTGAATAATTGTTTTCGGCATTTTGCAGTCTGATTTGACTGCAGATCAGCAAAAGAAAAAGCCGGCTTCAATGCCGGCTTTTTTCATTTCAATGAAGACATTTCCATGTTTTATTCCAGCATCCGCCAATCAAATCCGACCGATTGATCAGCAATCCCTATCCATTCCTCTTTGCAGTTCAGCACCTCGCTGAGTGCCTTTCTTGCCAGTGACGGGTGATTGTTCTTGGCACTCAGATGCGCGGCAATAATGTGCTGCAGTTTGCTGTTGTCCAGTCTTGACAGCAGCTCGGCGGCACTGGCGTTATCCAGATGTCCGAGTCGGCTCTTGACGCGTTGCTTGAGTGGTCTCGCGTAGGGACCGTTCATCAGCATATCAATATCGTGGTTGCACTCCAGCATTAATGCATCACAGCCGCTTAACATCTGTTCGATATGGGAGGTGGATGCGCCAGTGTCGGTCAGAACGCCGAGTTTTTTTCTTCCATCGCTGAAAGTGAATTGCACGGGTTCGCGTGCATCATGCGGAACCGGGAACGGATGAACTTCAAGATCTTGTATCGTTAGAGCCTCATGGCTGTCGATGAGCTGCATCTTGAACTCGGATTGGCCGGGGAAATAGCGTTCGGACATGGTGAGTGTGCCATGTGTCAGCCAGACCGGGATCCGGTATTTATTGGCGAATCTGAAGACACCACCGGCATGATCATCATGCTCGTGCGTGACCAGTATGCCGTTCAGGCTCTCTGGCGTAATCTCATATCTGGCCAGTCGATTGACTATCTCGCGTATCCCGAATCCGCAGTCAAGAAGCAGGCGCGTTCTGCCTGCTTCTACTATCAATGCGTTGCCGGCACTGCCGCTGCCAAGTGATGCAAAACGCATGGCAGCGGATTCTCTACCTCAGCTGCTCATAGAGCAGGGTGGTGATGCGGTTGGCAGTACTCGAGGTGTCGCGTGAACCATTCTGCCTGACGACAACGACGTCTGAGCCGCCGGCTTCATTATTGTCGACCTTGATGCGATAGATGTTCTCACGTTGGGCTTCGTCCTGAGGTGCTTCCCAGAACTTCATGTACTCA
>PHCD01000186.1 GCA_002842135.1 Betaproteobacteria bacterium HGW-Betaproteobacteria-8
ATCTTCAGCCTCGTTTGGAGTTGCTGCAGTCTTGTCGTTCACTTTGTCGTTCTGCTGCTCTTTAGCCATGCTTTACCTCAAATATTTTGTGCCGTAATTAATACTGCGGAAAACCTTGCATTATATCTCAAAATCGCTTCCATTTTTAGCCCCCAGGATACCAAACTTGCAGATACCGGGTATTGCCGCGAGTTTTAATTGCAAGATGCCACCACCATTGCAACTATCTGTTATTTAACAACTTCAGAAGCTCACGCTCCTCCTCCGTCAACTGGCTCAGGCTCTTCTCCCTGATGCTATCCAGCAACCTGGATTGTTTACGTTGCGAGTAGACCTCTCTTAATTGCTTGCGCGCACCCTCAAATTCAAGAGCAAAGTCCAGATTTTCATCCAGAAGATGC
The DNA here is from genome assembly GCA_002842135.1 of Betaproteobacteria bacterium HGW-Betaproteobacteria-8. The sequence continues at coordinate 402 of PHCD01000186.1, forward strand.
AGTTCGCGCTGGATTTCGCGAATCAATCGCTCATCCAGATGCTTTTCCAGCTGATGCATTATGGCAGCCGGGTTGGACTGCGGATTGTGCAAGGCAGTTTCAATTGCCATTCTCACCATCCGGTCCTCTTCCTCATCCCCATGCAACCACTGCAAATCCTCCGCACTCGCCAGTGAGGCCTGCCTCACCAGCATCAGGGCGTATCGCCGGTGCAGGGAAACCGTGCTACGCGACTGCCTGGCTGCAGCTTGGCGCGGCGGCCGGTTCAACGCAGGCAGCTTGATCATGCTGCGCATCTCATCCAGCGTCACGCCTGTCAGTTCAGCAATCCTCTTGCGCAACAGCAAGGCCAGGCGCGGCGCCTGAATCTGCTTGAGTATGGGCTCAGCCTCGTTGAGAAACCTGACCTTATCCTCCTGCGATTGCAGCGGATTCTCCGCACTCAGGTGCTGAATGATGTATTGCGACAATGGCAACGCCGTTGTCATTGCCTCTTCAAAGGCTTCCTTGCCGAATTCGCGCACGTAACTGTCCGGGTCATGATTCTTCGGCAGAAACAGAAAGCGCAATTGCAAGCCGTCGGTCAGGGCTGGCAGGGCATTCATCGCAGCACGCCAGGCCGCGCTGAGTCCAGCCGCATCACCGTCGAAACAGAACACCACCTCATCCGTCTGCCGCATCAACTTGGTGATGTGGTAGGGCGTAGTCGCCGTGCCCAGCGCAGCCACAGCATATTCGATGCCGTATTGCGCCAGCGCCACAACATCCATATAGCCTTCCACCACCAGCGCCCGGCCGGCATCGCGAATCGCGCGCCTGGCCAGAAACAATCCATAGAGCTCATGGCCTTTCTGGAACAGCGGAGTTTCCGGCGAGTTGTAATACTTGGGCGTATCTTCCGGGTCAATCACCCGGCCGCCGAAACCGATGACCTGGCCTTTCTGGTCGTGAATCGGAAACATGATGCGGTCGCGAAAGCGGTCATAGCGCCGCCCCTGCTCGTTCTCCACCACCAGGCCAGCGGTTTGCAGCACCTCGTCATCATAATGCGGGAACACGCTCTGCAGATTCTGCCAGCCTTGCGGCGCATAACCGATCTGAAATCTTGCCGCGATCTGACCGCTCAGCCCGCGATTTTTCAGATACTCGATTGCCCGTGGAGATTTCTTCAGTTCACTTTTGTAGTAACCGGCCGCCTGCTGC
>PHCD01000187.1 GCA_002842135.1 Betaproteobacteria bacterium HGW-Betaproteobacteria-8
TACCTGAGCAGCGGATTTGCAGCCGTACTGGATGATAACCAGCACACGATATTCACCTCCAGGCATGCGCCCACCGAAATCATCGACCAGTTCCTGCAGACACCTCCCGCCGACTGGAAACTCGTCGAGGAAAAACTGGAGAACTGGGGCTTCCGCATCGTCGTCGCCTACCCGTTATCCGAAGCCTACACATCAGGCTGGGCCAACTCCGTGCTGATCATCAGCGAAGCGACGCTATTGGGCATATTGCTGCTGGCCGTCATTCTTTGGCAACTCAGGCGCCTGGTGCTGGAGCCGATCGGTAGCGACCCCGCCCTGGCCATCGAAGTGGTAAAGAAAATCGCGGAAGGCAATCTGGAGCAGGACAAGCTGACGGCAAAGCCCGGCACCCTCATGGCCAGCGTGCTAACCATGCGCGAGAAACTGCAAAAAACCTTGCAGACTCTGCAGAAAAATGCGGATGACATGAAGCTCTCAGCCAGCGTATTCGAACACGCGAATGATGGCATTTTCATTACGGATGCAGACTCACATATCGTAGAAGTAAACCCCGCCTTCAGCCGGATCAGCGGTTACAGCCGGGAAGAAGCCGTAGGCAAGACACCGGCAGAACTGAATTTCGCCAGCAACGAACCACAGTTTTTCGAGGAGCTCTGGCAGGGCACAGCCAGTGACGGCGACTGGATGGGTGAAAGTCACAACCTGCGCAAGAATGGTGAAGCCTACACCGCCTCGCTCGACCTCTTCGTGGTGCGCGACGCACAACAACGCGTGAGTCACTATGTCGGCGTCTTTTCAGACATCACGGCCGAGATGCTGCATCGGGAAAATCTCGAGCACATGGCCTACCACGATCCGCTGACACAACTACCCAACCGCACACTATTGGCCGACCGCCTGCAACAGGCACTGGCCCACGCCCAGCGCATGGATGAGATTCTTGCTGTCTGCTATTTCGACCTGGATGACTTCAAGGAAATCAATGACCGGCATGGACATATAACAGGCGACAATCTGCTGGTACAGTTCGCTGGCCGCATGCGCAGCTGTCTGCGCGAATCCGACACCATCGCCCGCATGGGAGGAGATGAGTTCGTGTTGTTGTTGTGCGGACTGAAGTCCATCGAGGAATGCAATTTCGCACTGGGCCGGCTGCTGTTGACGATCAATGCCCCTTTCCATCTGGGGGACATCACTGCCAGTGTATCAGCCAGCATCGGCTACACCGTCTTCCCGTTCGACAACTCGACACCGGACACGCTGTTACGCCATGCCGATCATGCCATGTACCAGGCAAAACTGAATGGTGGCCGCTGCCATCACCTGTTCGACGCAGAACATGATCGCTATACACGCGGCCAGCGCCAGCAACGCGAACGTATCGAAAGCGCCCTGCAGGCCGGGGAGTTTTCACTCTATTACCAGCCCAAGGTCAATATGCAGCATGGTCAGGTCGTGGGCATGGAAGCACTGATCCGCTGGAGGCATCCCGAATCCGGCCTGCGTCTGCCTAATGAGTTCCTGCCACAGGTCGAACATACCGACTTCATTATCGAACTCGGCGAATGGGTGATATGCGAGGCATTGAGTCAGCT
>PHCD01000188.1 GCA_002842135.1 Betaproteobacteria bacterium HGW-Betaproteobacteria-8
CAATGCAATTCTTGAAGACAATGGCCGTATGAATCTGCTGAAAGCACTCGCTGCGGTCGGCAGTATGACATTTTTATCGCGCATATTGGGCTTTGTGCGCGATTTGCTCATTGCCCGGGTGTTTGGCGCCGGCATCTATACCGATGCCTTCTTTGTGGCATTCAAGATTCCCAACCTGCTGCGTCGTCTGTTCGCCGAGGGTGCGTTCTCACAGGCTTTTGTGCCGATTCTGGCGGAATACAAGAATCAGCGCGGGCAGGAGGCTACGCAGTCACTGGTCAACCATGTTGCGACCCTGCTTGGTCTGGCATTGGTCGTGGTGACGCTGATCGGCATCGTTGCCGCCCCCCTGGTCGTTTATATCAGTGCGCCAGGATTCGCCAGTGACCCGGAAAAATTCGGTCTGACCATCGATCTGCTACGCATCATTTTTCCTTATATCCTGTTCATTTCGCTGGTGTCTCTGGCCGGCGGCCTGCTCAACACTTACGGCAAATTCACCGTGCCGGCCTTTACGCCGGTCTGGCTCAACGTGGCGTTCATCGTCGCTGCGCTGGCTTTTGCCGATGATTTCAATCCACCGGTCAAGGTGCTGGCCTGGGCCGTGTTCGTCGGCGGCGTGCTGCAGCTGTCGTTCCAGATTCCCTTCCTGGTAAGGATCGGCATGCTGCCGCGCTTCAGCCTCAATCTGCAGGATGAAGGGGTCTGGCGCATTCTGAAGCTGATGGGCCCTGCTGTGTTCGGAGTTTCGATTGCGCAGATTTCCCTGTTGATCAATACGATATTTGCCTCTTTCCTGGTGGCGGGTAGCGTTTCATGGCTCTATTATGCCGACCGTCTGATGGAATTTCCGACCGGTTTGCTGGGGGTGGCGCTGGGGACTATTCTGCTACCCAGCCTGTCGAAGTCGTTCGCTGACAAATCGGATGGCGAGTACTCACAGTTGCTGGATTGGGGTCTGCGCCTGACTTTTATCTTGGCATTGCCTGCCGCGGCGGCGCTGGCGGTGTTGTCCGTTCCCCTGATTACCAGCCTGTTCCATTACGGCGCTTTTACCGACCATGACGTCTGGATGACACGTCAGGCGCTGATTGCCTACAGCCTGGGTCTGCTTGGGCTGATCCTGGTCAAGGTATTGGCCCCCGCCTTCTACTCGCGGCAGAACATCAAGACGCCGGTGAAAATCGCGGTGTTTACGCTGGTGGCGACCCAGTTCATGAATCTGCTGTTCGTGTTTGGCCTTGACCTGCGGCATGCCGGGCTGGCGCTGGCCATCGGTCTGGGCGCCTGTATCAATGCAGGGCTGCTTTATTATCATTTGCGCAAAGCCGATGTCTACAAACCGCAAGCCGGCTGGCTGATGTTCATGAGCAAGCTGTTGCTGGCCCTGCTGGCGATGTCGGCCGCGCTTTATTTCGCCAGCGGCGCTGATGCGGCATGGCTGGATTCCACCTTCGTCCATAAATTCGGTCACCTGTCGGGCTTGGTGGTGCTGGGTGTTTCCGTCTATTTCCTCAGCTTGTGGTTGATGGGTATCCGCCTCAAAGACTTCATGCGCCGTACACAGATCTGATATGCGTATATTCCGCCATTT
>PHCD01000189.1 GCA_002842135.1 Betaproteobacteria bacterium HGW-Betaproteobacteria-8
GGCCTGAACTCGATGAATGCCCTTTCCAGTTGATCGACACTCAGGTGGTGCAAACCGAACTCCTGTAAACCGGGAGAGTCGATCAGATGGCTGTTTTCATCCAGATGATAAAGATGGGCGGCGGTTGTCGTGTGCTTGCCGCTGTCTAGCACGGTGGAGACTTCCTGCGTCCTTACCTGCAGGTCAGGCAATAGCGCATTGACTATGGTCGATTTCCCCATGCCGGATTGTCCGACCAATACGCTGGTATGGCCCTTGAGCCATTGTTTCAGCGGCTCGATGTCCTGCTTGGCAGAGAGCGGCTGCACCTGGTAACCGAGCCCCTGATAGAGCTTCAGGGCTTGCATGGCATCGTCATTCTTGGCCAGATCGCATTTGTTCAGCACGATCAGTACGCCGATTCCGGCGGCTTCAGCCGCGATCAGGCAGCGATTGAGCAGCGCTTCGTAGAAGCTGGGTTGCGTGGCCAGCACGATGACGACCTGGGTGACGTTGGCCGCCAGCAGTTTGGTTTTGTAGGCATTGCTGCGGTAGAGCAGGCTACTGCGGGGATTGAAACTTTCGACCACGCCCTCATGGCTGTCCGTGAGCTTGACCTGCACGACATCGCCGCAGGCCAGGTCGTTTTTCTTGCCGCGTGTGACGCAGCTGATCTGCCGGCCATCCTCCAGTTCCACGCCGTAGCGTTTGCCGTAGGCGGCAGTGACGATGCCTTGCAGAGTCTCGCTCAATTATTTTTCAAACTTGTAGTAGGTCTTGTTCAGGTAATTTGCTACATGCAGTTCTTCATCCTCGAACCATTTCAGGTCGAGCATGGTGTTGCAGTTGCGGATTTGTGCCAGCAGGCCACGCGAGCTTTTAACCATGCGATTTTCGCGTGTATAGATGGCGGAGCCGTCACCGCCGAAGCGTTCGGCATGACAGGCGATGCAATGTTTCTCGACCATGCCTTTGCCGATATTGAAGTCACCTTCGGCAAAGGGTTCGGCACCTGCCGTGAAGGATAGAAGTATCAGGCTGAATGACAGCAGTAATCTCGACATGGCAGGTTTCCTCTCGTTATCCGGTGAATTTTGCCAATTTCGAAATACGGATACTGGCTGGCGGATGTGAATCGTAGAATGCGGAATGCAGCGGATCCGGCGTCAGCGTCGAAGCATTGTCGCGATAGAGTTTCACCAGCGCTTCGACCAGATGCTTCGCTTCGGCATTCCTGGCCGCATATTCATCCGCTTCAAATTCGTTCTTGCGTGAATAGCTGGCCAGTAGTGGGCGCAACAGGAACAGGAAGACCGGACTCGCGAGCAGGAACAGCAGCAAGGCCATGTAATCGCTAGGCAGAGTGACGCCAAGACCCTCATAGAACCAGCCCTGATTCTTGAGCCAGCCGAGCAGGGCGAGGCCGAGGAAGCTGACGACGAACATCAGCACGATGCGCTTGATGACATGGTGATGCTTGAAGTGGCCGAGTTCGTGCGCCAGTACCGCTTCGATCTCGTTGCCGTCCAGACGGTCGAGCAGGGTATCGAAGAACACCACGCGCTTGCTGGAACCGAAGCCGGTGAAATACGCGTTG
>PHCD01000190.1 GCA_002842135.1 Betaproteobacteria bacterium HGW-Betaproteobacteria-8
GGGCGAAAAGTGTTTCACCGACAAATGTGCGATCGAAAAGCGTAACTTCCCACCAGGTCAGCATGGTCAGCGCCGTAATCAGCGCCTGTCCGACTACGGTGTGCAATTGCGCGAGAAGCAAAAAGTCCGCCGTATCTACGGTGTTCTGGAAGCGCAATTCCGCAGCTACTACGCAGAAGCTGACCGTCAAAAAGGCATTACTGGCGAGAACCTGTTGCAGTTGCTGGAATGCCGTCTGGACAATGTGGCGTACCGCATGGGCTTTGGTGCGTCACGTACAGAAGCACGTCAGATCGTTCGCCACAACAGCATTCTGGTCAATGGCAAGCGCGTAAACATTCCATCCTATCAGGTGCGTCCTGGTGATGAGATTCAAGTGGCTGAAGCATCCAAAAGCCAGCTGCGCATCAAAGGCGCGCTGGAGGCTGCTGAACAACGCGGCTTCCCTGAATGGATTTCCGTTGATGTCAAGGCTTTGAAGGGCACCTTTAAGGCCAAGCCACAACGTGATGAGCTGCCGCCTACGATTAACGAGTCGCTCGTCGTCGAACTTTATTCCAAGTAATTAAACCCGGTGAGTTAAGGGTCATAAGGAAAGTTTATGCAAAACAGTCCGACAGAATATTTAAAGCCGCGTGTTGTTGACGTTGAAGTATTGTCACCATTGCGTGCAAAAGTAACACTTGAGCCTATGGAGCGTGGATTCGGCTACACGCTGGGCAATGCGCTGCGTCGTGTATTGCTTTCCTCCATTCCTGGCTTCGCTATCACTGAAGTCAAGATTGACGGTGTTGTGCATGAATACTCCACCATCGATGGCGTTCAGGAAGATGTGGTTGATATCCTTTTGAACCTGAAGGGTGTTGCACTTAAGCTGAACAACAAGACCGAAGCCGTCCTGACGCTGAATAAGTCAACCGAAGGTGTTGTTAGTGCCGGTGATTTTGAAACGGGTCATGATGCTGAAATCGTTAACCCGAATCATGTGATTGCTCATCTGACCAAGGGTGGCAAGCTGAGCCTTGAAGTCAAGGTTGAGATGGGCCGTGGTTATCAGCCTGTTCCAGTCCGCCAAAAGGGTGTTGATGAAGATCGTGTACTGGGTTTTATCATGGTAGACGCTTCTTTCAGTCCAATTAACAAGGTCAGCTATCAGGTTGAAAGTGCGCGTGTTGAACAGCGTACCGACCTGGATAAACTGATCATGGATGTTGAAACCAATGGTGTAATTGAACCGGAGCAGGCTATTCGTGATGCGGCACGTATTCTGATGGGTCAGCTGTCTGTATTTGCTGACCTGGAAGGTGCGCCGACTGAAATCGAAGTTAAGCATTCACCACAAGTTGACCCGATTCTTCTGCGTCCGGTTGATGATTTGGAACTGACTGTTCGTTCAGCGAATTGCCTTAAGGCCGAGAATATTTATTACATCGGTGACCTGATTCAACGTAGCGAAAACGAGTTACTGAAAGCGCCTAATCTTGGTCGTAAATCTCTGAACGAGATCAAGGATGTTCTGGCATCCAAGGGCCTGACATTGGGCATGAAATTAGAAAACTGGCCACCG
>PHCD01000191.1 GCA_002842135.1 Betaproteobacteria bacterium HGW-Betaproteobacteria-8
GTTTTCTGGTATTTTCATGGTGGTTTATTCAAGTAGAGTTGTCATTGCTGTACATTTTCGCATATGTATTGCATAAGTTGCTGATGATGTATGTGAGGGTGCCTTGATATTTTTTTTAACAAAGTATGCTATCTTGATGACAAATCAGTATTTTTTTATTAGTATCTGTTGTAACGTAGTCAGCTTGAGCAGGGGAGAATCAATTATGAAACGAAATCTCATCATGTTGTTCGCAACATTTTCTTTCGTTATTCCATCCTTGGGCGCGACTGCCGCAGATAGATCCACACAACAGGCAGCTGGCAGCAACAAGCGAGTTACGCACACGATACAACCTGGCAAGGCTACCGTGGCGCGCAATGCCTCATCTGATTATGACGGTAGCGGTGTACTGCAACTCGGGTCCTCCAAGGCGCTGATTATCAATCAGGAAACCGGTGAGACGCTCTACGCCAAGAATACCAATACGCCTACGCCGATCGCTTCGGTAACCAAGCTGATGACAGCCATGGTAGTACTGGATGCCGGCCTGCCCATGGACGAATTGATTACCGTCAGCAAGGAAGATATCGATACGCTCAAGGGCACAACCTCCAGGCTGCGTGTCGGAATCAGTTTGCCGCGTAGCGAGATGCTGCGACTTGCCCTTATGTCTTCCGAGAATCGTGCGGCCTCCGCACTGGCGAGACATTATCCGGGCGGTCTGAAAGCTTTTCTCCGGGATATGAATTACAAGGCCTATGAGCTAGGCATGCTGAATACCCGTTTCGTTGATTCGACCGGTCTGAATAGCGGTAATGTTTCAACTGCCGAAGATCTGGTGAAAATGGTGCGCGCAGCCTATGAATACGAGCAGATACGTCTGGAGAGCACGACCACCTCGCAGGAAGTGGCCATCAACGGCAGCCGTAATCCCATGCAATTTATCAATACCAATTCGCTGGTGCGCAAAGGTGACTGGGTCATCGGACTGTCCAAAACCGGCTACATCAGCGAAGCTGGCCGTTGCCTGGTCATGCAGGCGGAAATCGGCGGTCAGCCATTGATTATTGTGCTGCTGGACTCGGACGGAAAAATGACGCGGATAGGTGATGCCAACCGCATTCGCAAATGGATTGAAAATAGTTACATGACAGCCCGCATGGGTTAATCTGATGAATCGGGATCAATAAAAAAGCGGCCAATGGCCGCTTTTTTATTTGACGGTTACTTGCTGGCAGCTTTGGTTGATTTACTTGCGGCGGTTTTCTTGACTGCCGTTTTGGCCGCCGTGGTTTTTGTTGAGGTCTTTTTCACAGCGGTTTTCTTGGTGGCCGCCTTTTTGGCAGGTGTTTTTCTGGCTGTCGTCTTTTTGGCCGGCGCCTCTTTTGCCGCCTTGGCGGCAATCAGTTCCAGTGCTTCTTCCAATGTCAGTGTTTCCGGTTCCTGGCTCTTGCTCAAGGTTGCCCGGATCTTGCCATGCTGCACATAAGGACCATAGCGGCCAGAATAGACGGCAATCGCACCGCCGGCAGTGGGATGCTCACCCAACTCCTTGATCGGAGCCGGACCGCTGTTGGCCTG
>PHCD01000192.1 GCA_002842135.1 Betaproteobacteria bacterium HGW-Betaproteobacteria-8
ACATTCAGCTCAATTCCTTGAGGTTCTTTTGAAAAGTCTGCTATTCTAGCCCCCGCTTCACTATTTATCAATCATTATCAATGAGTTTTTGCATATTCCCCCGTGTTGATACTAGGCATTGAATCTTCCTGCGACGAAACCGGCATCGCACTCTATGACACCGAACGTGGCCTGTTGTCGCACGCACTGCACTCGCAGGTGGACATGCACGCTGAATATGGCGGCGTGGTCCCAGAGCTGGCATCCCGCGATCACATTCGCCGCGCACTGCCGCTGACCCGCCGCGCGCTGGATCAGGCCGGCGTAAACTTGAGCGATATCGACGGCATCGCCTACACCCAAGGCCCCGGGCTGGCAGGGGCACTGCTGGTCGGCACCAGTATTGCCGAATCCCTGGCTTTCGCCCTCAAGGTGCCGACTGTCGGCGTCCACCACCTGGAAGGGCATCTGCTGGCACCGCTGCTTGAAGAAAATCCACCCGGGTTCCCTTTTGTCGCCCTGCTGGTTTCCGGTGGCCATACCCAACTGATGCGCGTCTCCGGCATCGGCGACTATGAACTTCTAGGCGACACGCTGGATGATGCCGCTGGCGAGGCCTTCGACAAAACCGCGAAACTGCTGGGCCTTGGCTATCCCGGCGGCCCCGCACTATCCAAACTTGCAGTACAAGGCAAAGCCGGACGATTCAAACTGCCCAGGCCATTGCTTAACAGCGGCGACCTGAATTTCAGCTTTAGTGGCCTTAAGACAGCTGTGCTGAGCATCGTGAACAGCGCAAAAGCCGAAACCGGCGAACTGGATGAAGCAACCAAGGCCGATATCGCCTGCGAATTCCAGGAAGCAGTGACCGAGGTGCTGACCGCCAAATGCATGGCCGCACTGCGTGAGACAGGGCTGGATAACCTGATTGTGTCAGGCGGTGTAGGCGCCAACGCCAGGCTGAGAGCACGACTGAATGAAGCCACTGCTCGCAGGCTGTGCAAGGTCAGCTACCCGCGTCTTGAATTCTGCACAGATAACGGCGCCATGATTGCCTTTGCTGGTGCCATGCGCATGAAAAACCTTATTGCAAACCACGCCGGGGATGGGAATCACAGCTTTACAGTGCGCCCGCGCTGGGACCTGGCGGAGCTACAGAAACCCTAGCAGCCTGTCGGACTTAAAGAAATCGGCTGCAAATTCACCTAGCCGCTCCATATTCCACTACTTTTTTGATCAATAGAATGACTATTGACCTGCAAAACTGGCGAAATCTGTCTTCGCCCAGCCGATTTTTGCGAGCAGCCGCTTTGCGGCTTGCCTGCTTGAAGCATCTCGCTTCGATACTTCAAGCCCGACAGGCTACTAGGATTTACCCTTGCTGAATCCACCCTCGGTGCCGTTCAGCAAGTTACGAATATTGCTGCGATGGCGCCAGATCAGCAACAAAGCCAGCACTACCGTAGCCACAAAGTAAGCAACGTTCCCATCCAGCAGATTCCAGGCAAACAACGGCGAGAATGCCGCCGCCAGAATTGCAGCGAGCGATGAGTAGCGCCAGATGGCGAAAGCCAGAATCCAG
>PHCD01000193.1 GCA_002842135.1 Betaproteobacteria bacterium HGW-Betaproteobacteria-8
ATCAAAACCTGGGAAGAGGCTTTGCAATCCCATCCAGACAATGAAATCTTGCTAAATACCAGCAAACGCTTCCTGCGCTAACTCATGCGAATTCCTTATTCCAGCTGGCTGGGCATTTTCAGCCTGCTATTGCTCAGCGGTTGTGCCGGCCTGCAACCCGCAGTCGAAAGCCCGCTGCCGACCCCGGTGGGCAATCCTGCCGATCTCAATCGAGCCCACCTGGAACAACTGGCGACCATCGACCAGTTCTATCTGCAGGCTCGCATTGGCATCCAGGCCAACGGCAAGGGCTCTTCCGGCAGTACGCGCTGGCGCCACAACGTCGAAGGCAACGACATCTCCATGCTGTCTCCGGTCGGTGGCACGGTTGCCAAGATCATCACCAACAGCGATGGAGTGACCTTGACCACCAACGACGGCAAGATATTGCAAGCCAGCGATGCCGAAGCGCTGACCGAAGAACACCTGGGCTGGCGGCTACCGCTGCAGGGGTTGCCTGACTGGGCACTGGGACGACCGACCAGGCATACCTTTGATGAAATGCAGTGGGACAGCATCGGCCGCATCACCCGGCTGAAGCAGGACGGATGGGATATCGAATATCCTGAGTACATGGAGGCCGGCGGCTATCGGCTACCGAAAAGGATCAACCTGCGCAGCCGCAATCTCACACTCAAACTCATCATTGAACGCTGGGACGATCTCGTCGCCACATCCACACTGCCCACTTCAGCCCAGAAATAAACCCGTGTCCGATCATTCCGCATTCCAGTCCTTTGCTGCACCAGCCAAAATCAACCTGTTCCTGCACGTCACCGGCCGTCGCGCTGACGGCTATCACGAACTGCAGACCGTGTTCCGCCTATTGGATTTTCATGACACCCTGCATATCCGGGTCACAATGGATGGCAAAATTTCCCGCAGTTCCGGCAATTCAACGGTCGCGGAAGAAGACGATCTGGTAATCCGTGCCGCCCGGCTACTGCAACAACACAGCCAATGCAGCCAGGGCGCCGAGATCGCCATTGAAAAGCGCATCCCCATGGGTGGCGGCCTCGGCGGCGGTAGTTCGGATGCAGCTTCAACGTTACTGGCCCTGAACCATCTGTGGCAGCTTGGCCTGCGACGTGACGAATTGCAGAAACTGGGCGTGCAGCTTGGTGCTGACGTGCCGGTTTTCATTTTCGGCAGGAACGCCTGGGCCGAAGGCATAGGTGACCAATTGCAGGCTGTAAGCCTGGAGCCGAAGCATTATCTGGTCATCACACCAGCCGTGCATGTCTCCACTGCAGAAATTTTTACTAACAGGGAATTGACAAGAAACACGAATCCCACCACAATAGCGGCCTTTTCCAGAGAGGCATTTTCTGGTCGGTTGTACAGCGGCATGTTGCACAATGACCTTGAATCTGTCGTTTTCAGGCATTACCCTGCAGTAGCGGCGTGCATGACATGGTTGAGCAGTTTTGCTCCCGCCCGCATGAGTGGCTCCGGTGCTTCGGTTTTTGCGGAATTCGCATCGCTGGACGAAGCAAAAGCTGCATATGACGCAATGCCG
>PHCD01000194.1 GCA_002842135.1 Betaproteobacteria bacterium HGW-Betaproteobacteria-8
CCGTCATCCGCTTCGGGCACAGTATCGATCAGGGAAAATACGCTGTGCGATGCGGCGAGGCCCACCTGCAGGTCCTCATTCATCGAAGTCAGACTCTTGATCGGGGCTATCAGCATGAGCAAAGCGCCGATGAAGGCAGCGAACTCACCCGCGGTGAATCGGCCCACGGCGTAAAACACCACCAGTCCCAACGCAATGGCCGCCAGCAATTCGATGACCATGCTGTTCAGCCCTGAAATTCGCCCCAGACGAATCTGCATCTGGCGATTCTTGCCCGCAGCTTTGGCAAATCGCTGGAATTCATACTCTGCGCCACCGAATATCTTGACCATACGCTGCCCACTGACTGATTCTTCCACTACCTGCGTCATCTCTCCCATCGTCTGCTGGACATGCTTGCCTGAAGAGCGCAGCTTCGGTGTCATTTTCTTCAGGTACCACGCCATCAACGGCGCCATCACTGCAAATATCATGGTCAGGCGCCAATCCAGATAGAGCATGTAGCCCACCATCCCGATAATAGTCAACGTATCTCGCACCGCGGTGACTGCCACGCTGGTCGCCGCCTTGGACATTTGTTCGGTATCGTAGGTCACCTTGGAGGTGACTATGCCGGCCGAATGCGCATCGAAGAAATTGACCGGCAAAGTCATCAGTCGACGGAATGCGTCCAGGCGCAAATCCTCGACGACCTTGCGACCGACCCAGCGCATGGCAAATGAGGAGATAAAACCGGCGAACGCCCGTATCGCCAACAGGCCCACCAACATCAAAGGCAGCAAGCTGAGTTTGTTCGAGTCCTTGTTGACAAAGCCTTCATCCGTCACCATTTTGATGGTCGCCAGAAAGCCGGTGTTGGTGGCTGAAAAAACCACGAGCGCGGAAATGCTGATAGTAAAGACAATCCAGTGGCGCTTGGCATACTTCAGCAGGCGCAGATACAGGATTTTGGCGCTGACATCCGGAGAGGTGTTTGGAATTTTTGCTGCCTTGCTAATGGAGTGTGATGTTCTGGGTGTCGACATGCGGGGCGTCGATTAAATTGAGAGGTTCCGGGAAACCGCGCTCAAAAGCCGCTGGACTCTTGAGCCGGGAAGGTAATATTGGGGAAGCCTGCCTTGCGTGAAGCATCCAGCACTTTGATAACCGACTGATGCGTAGCTTCAGCATCCGCCTCAATCACGATGGTCGGATCCTTGCCGTCACCCACCGCTTTTTTCAGCGCCAGACTGATGCCGTCTGTGCTGATGTCATCCAGATCCTTGCCGTTGACGACATAGCGACCATTGGCAAAAACGCCGACTGAAATCACCAGCGGCTTGTCTTCCTGCTGGGAAGCCGTTTCGGAAGTCGGCAGATTGATCTTCAGTTCATTGACTCTGGAGAAGGTCGCACTGACGATCAGGAAGATGATGATGACCAGTAGCACGTCGATCAAGGGGATGAAATTGATCTCCAGCTCATCCGATTTCTTGCCGCGATGAAAATTCATGTTCTGACTCTTATGTCTCAGCTCTGGCGTTCGCCATGAATAATCTCAACCAGCTTGATCGCCTG
>PHCD01000061.1 GCA_002842135.1 Betaproteobacteria bacterium HGW-Betaproteobacteria-8
TATATCGATTACAGATGTTGATTCTACAAATCTGGCGAGTGCCACGATTACATTGACCAATGCACAAGCAGATGATGTCTTGTCTGTCGGTGCTTTGCCCCCCGGGATTAGCGCCAATATTGTCGGTAATGTCGTGACTTTGAGCGGTAATGCGTCGCTGGCGGATTACCAGACAGCGATCCGCGCTGTGACCTTTGGCAACGCCAGCGAAGACCCGGATACGACGCCACGCACGATCAATGTTGTCGTCAACGATGGGCAAAGTAATTCAACTGCTGCAGTGGCAACCATTAACGTAATCGCGGTCAACGACGTCCCGACCATCACCATTACTGCCAGCAACGACTTCATCGAAGACAGTGGAGCGGTAGTGGGTGACATCGTCGCCAGCTACACCACCTATGACGAAGAAGGCAGCCCGGTCACCGTGACCCTGTCCGACACCGTCAACTACGCCCTGGATGGCAGTGGCAACGTCACGCTGACCGCTGCCGGTCTGGCGCTGGTCAACAGCGGCCAGGACCTGCCGGCCTTCACGCTGACCCCGAACGACGGCACGGCCGACGGCGTGGCGGCGACGGTGGATCCGTCGGTGACGGCGGTGAATGACACGCCGGTTGCAGTTGCAGACACAAATAACGTCGTTGAATCAGGCGTGGATGTTACTGGCAGTGCATTTGCCGGTACGCCGGTCGCGACTGGCAATGTGCTGGATAACGATACTGACGAAGATTCCGGGGATACAAAAACGGTTACTGCAGTGAACGGTGATTCCGGTAATGTGGGCACCACTATTACGGCTACCTACGGCACCATCAATATCGCGGCAGATGGCTCTTACACTTACACGCTTGATAACAATCTGCCAGCCACACAGGCTTTGGCACAGGGACAGAACGTCACTGATGTAATTAATTACACAATGATCGATGCCTCCGGAGCTACAAGTTCGACCACACTGACGATAGGCATCACGGGCACTAACGATGCTCCGGTACTGGATCTGAATACCAACAGTAACACCGGTCTGATCATTACCGGTGGAAACGCGGGTGGCGGTGATGGCTTTGCCGGTGCCGATGGCGGCAGCATACATACATTGAGCTTTAATGTGGGCACCAACCAGTTGCCTGATACTGTCAATGCAGTGGTTTCTTTTACCTTCATAGATAACTCTTTCACATTGCAGGTGAATGGCGTCAATCTGCATTCCTCCACCGCGTTTGAGTTACAGTCTGGCGCACTTGGGGGGGGGGAGGCCTACTTGCAGTTTGCTGATAGCGCCTTCCTGACTTCGCCCTGGCTTGCCAACGATAATGGCTTGCCGCGTATTGAGGTTGTGATTACGGAAGGTGAGGTGCACATCTACGCCAGCCGTACTACAACCTCCACGGTGATGGAAGAAGTTTTCCCATCGACCGGTTCATTCATCCTGCCGGACTTCGTCTCTGGTATTAACAGCATCACAGTGACTAACCCTGATGATGTGGGATTGGATGGTATCGCCGGCGAAATCAATGTCACGGTTGATGCCAGCGGCTACACGGGGACCTTCTATGAAAATGGCACACCGGTCTCGCTTGCAGACATCGATGTTGCCATCAGTGATGTTGATAACAGCACCATGCAAGGCGCTGTGATTGTCCTGACCAATGCCCAGGCAGGCGACGTATTGGCAGTTGGCAGCTTGCCTTCAGGCATCACCGCAAACGTTGCAGGCAATGTGGTGACCTTGAGTGGTAATGCAACTCTTGCGGACTATCAGGCTGCGTTGCAGGCTATTACCTTCAGCAATACCAGCGACAATCCAAGCACGATTCCACGCAACATCACAGTGGTAGTGAATGACGGCAATGCTGACAGCAATACCGTTACTTCTACAATCAATGTTATTGCAATCAATGACGCACCAGTTGGGGCGGTAGATAGCTTTGCAATTGCGGAAGGCACTGTAGCCCTTTTCGGGAATGTGCTAACTAATGATACTGATGCTGAGAACGATGCCCTGACTGTGGCGCAGTTTGCGGTTGACGTTTCCGGTACTGGCGCTACTGCAGTTAACGGCACTAATTCAATCGTTACTGCGCTGGGCGGTACGGTCGTGATGAATGCGGATGGTACATTTACCTACACTGCACCACCAGCCCTCAATCATGCTGATACAACGCCAGATGTTGATAGCTTTGTCTATCGTGCATTTGATGGCAGCTTGAGTTCATCATGGACAACAGTGAATATTAATATTGCTGATTCGGCACCGGTAGCAAATAATGATGTTGCTAGCCTTGGTGCAAGCACCAGTATCGTTGGCAATGTAATCGCGGGAATGGGTGTTGGTGGTGCCGACGTGCTTGGTGCTGATGCCGTTTCGATAAGCAACGTAAGCGTAACGCAAGGAACACTGATTTCCGATACCGTTAATGCATTCAACGTACGCACTATTGTTACGACTAACGGTACCTTGATGATATTTCAAAATGATGGTAACTATACCTATACAAAAGCGCCAGATAATATAAGTGTTGCTGCAGGAGACCTGGCGACCTGGAATAGTACCTTCAGCGTTTATGGTTATGATACTGAAGGGGATGGCTTTGCCAATCCATACCTTGGCGGTAATGCAGCTGCTGGCATTGACGTTAGCAGGTTGAATGCCGAGCAGGCTGGTTATGTGCGATATCGTAACAATGGCGGAACAGCAGATGATGGCATTGGTGTAGAGGATACGGATGGCCGTACTTCCACTGGCGATAGAATCACCAATGGTGAACAGTTGCTGATTGATCTGGGGGTATCTTCACAATCCGCAACTGTTCGATTGACCAGCATGTCAGGTGAAATCGTCACATGGCGGGCATACGCAGCTGATGGAAGTTTTGTTGATACAGGGACAGTGAATGGTGGGGGTAGCAACATTGTCGATGCGACAATCTCAACCACATCCACGTTTGCATATCTGGTTTTCACAACCTCAGGCAGCGACAGTTTCCGTATCGATGGACTGACTGTCACGCTCCCCATTACCGAGCCGGATATCTTTACCTACACGCTGACCGATGCGGATGGCAGCACATCAACTGCTACCCTCACCATCAACCCGGGTGAAGCGCCTGTTATCGATCTGGATGCTTCTGTAGCTGGTAGTGGGTATACATCCAGCTTTACGCAGGGTGGTGCAGCAGTCCCGGTTGCAGATGCGGATATCAACATCGTCGATGCCGATTCAACCAATATCACGGGTGCAACCATTACGTTGAGTAATGCACAGGCAGGTGATGTGCTGGCGGCAGGTACCATGCCTGCAGGTATCACGGCCTCTGTTGTGGGCAATGTGGTGACACTGAGCGGCACCGCAACGCTGGCGGATTACCAGACGGCGATCCAGGCGGTGACATTCAGTACCAGCAGCACTGATACCACGCCGCGCAGCATTGATGTAGTCGTCACTGACGGCACCAATGTCAGCAATACGGCAACAACGACAGTAGCAATAGCCTTGCTGACTGCGCCTGAAATCGACCTGGATGCATCTGAGGCGGGTACCGGTTTTGCCACCACCTTTATCGAAAGCGGTGCTGCAGTCTCCATTGCCGATACCGATATCAGCGTTACCGATGTCGACTCGGCCAACCTCACGGGTGCAACCATTACGTTGAGTAATGCACAGGCAGGCGATGTGCTGGCAGTGGGCACGTTACCCGGTGGCATCACATCGAGCATCGTTGGTAATGTTGTGACATTGTCCGGAAGCGGATCATTGGCCGATTATCAGGCAGCGATTCAGGCCATCACCTTTGCCAATAACACGGCAAATCCTGATGCAACGACGCGCCTGATTGAAGTCGTGGTGACAGATGGTGTGAGCAACAGCAACACCGCAACTTCCATGATCACGGTTGTGCCGATCGCGCCGCAAATCAGCATGCCTGGCTCCCTGTTTGGTTTGAACATCGGTGATGATGCAGCGGCAATCACTAATGCTACGGGTATTACACAAGCGAACCTTGAAGCGGCTCTGGGCTTGCCGAGCGGTGCGCTGGATAATCGCTTTGATCCGCCAGCAGGTGGGGCAAATGACCCCGGCTTTGTCGATGTGTTTAATGGCGATTTCAGGAATTACAACCTTGATCTTGATGTTGGCAGCCAGGTTTCCTTCGACTGGGGTTTCTTCAATGGTGAGGATTTGACCAATGAAATCAATGATGGCTTTAACGACGTGGCTGTGCTGGTTATCACTGACCCTAATGGTGTGGTGACCTATGAGGTGCTTTCCGCATCCGAGATTACCGGCATCAACGTCAACGGTGCGGCTGTGGATGCGACCGGCACCTATACCTATACGCCGACAGTTGAAGGGGAGCATCAATTCTCCTGGTTGATACTGAATGCGCGTGATGGCGGCAAAATATCCCAGCTCTCTATCGGCACGCCCAAGTTCCTGATCAATGGCGTCAATTACGGGGCACCGATCGACTTCCCGATCGATGTGAGACCGCAAGGCTTCCCGACCATCAGCCTGATCACTATCTCAGGCTTGCCGCTGAGTGGCGCAGGTTTCAGCTTCATCGGCTCAAACGGTGCCAGTGTCGGCACGGATCTGGGTGGAGGTTCCTGGAGCTTTACCGAGGCAGAGCTGAGCAGCTTGCAGCTGTTAACGCCGCCCGATTACGTCGGCACCATCAACCTGACGGTGACAGCCGTTGCGACAGAGGGCGGTGTGGATGCCATTGCGACGCAGGATATTGCAGTCGTGGTCGATGCCACAACGAGCAATATCATGGGTACACAAGCTGCCCAGACGCTGGATGGCACAGCCGCTAATGACCTGATTGATGGTTTGGCTGGCGATGATGTCATCAATGGCGGCGATGGCAACGACATTATCTCAGGCGGGGCAGGCAATGACACTTTGAATGGTGGAGCCGGCAACGACGTTCTGAAGGGCGGTATTGGGAACGATACGCTTGATGGCGGAGATGGTGACGACACCTTGGTTGGCGGCGCCGGTAATGACACCATGACCGGTGGCCTGGGTGCCGATGTGTTTGAATGGTCCCTTGCAGATGCTGGCACTGCGGGCGCCCCAGCCCTGGACACGGTTACCGACTTTGGCAATGGCAACGATTTGCTGGATTTGCGCGATTTGTTGCAAGGCGAATCGTCCAGCAGCCTTGAAAATTACCTGCACTTTGAAACGGTGGGTTCGGATACGGTCGTGCATATCAGCAGCAGCGGCGGTTTCTCCGGCGGCTATAATGCCGGTAACGAGGATCAGACCATCACCTTGCAGAATGTTGACCTGATTGGTTCCTTTACAAGTGACCAGCAGATCATCCAGAATCTGCTTGATACCCAGAAGTTGATAACGGATTAGTCTATGGTGACCTCTCGGTGAGTGCATCGGCGGATTGATGGCTTTATATAGTGTTGTTTGAAAAGGAAGTGGGTTTATGCCTTATCTGCTAAGGGCTCCGGATGGCCGTGTCACGGCTGTTGCAGAGGAGGTGAACGCTGCAAGCATGGAAGGCTGGGAATCCGTCAGTGAAGAGTCGGATGAATATCGCGTGTTTCTTGAAAATCAGTTGTCGTTGTCCGATGCTTTTCGCGAGAGCGATATTCACATGGCGCGCGTTCTCGAAGACTTGATCGACCTGTTAATTGTCAAGGATGTTATCCACTTCATGGACCTGCCAGAGCCAGCTCGCAAGAGGCTGCTCGAACGGCAAGCTATGCGCAAGAGTCATTTATCCCAGCTTGTGGATGATGATAAGGACGGGCTGATCTGATGCGGTGTTTCACACCTGCGTTACCTCAGCTCAAAAGGTGGTGAAAGCCTTAATCCATTCTGATGGCTGGGCCGGTCATGCCATCCACACCCAGCGCAAGCAGTTGATCCATCTCGGCCTGAGTCTGCACTCCCTCTGCAATCGCGATCAGGCCGATGGTGTGCGCGATCAGGCATAAGCCCCTGAAGAACGCCTGGTTGCCGGTGTTGCTGTCTATGCCGTTAATGACGGATACATCTATCTTGATGTAATCCAGCCCCAGGTCGTGCAATTCTCCCAACCTCGAGATATAGGCGCCTACATGCTCTATCCCGATCTTGCAGCCTAGCGGCTTCAGTGTGTTGCAGAAAGCACGGAATTCATCAAGATACTCAAACGCACCGCGTTCTGGCACTTCCAGCCATAGACGTTGTGCGCATTCCGGCCGGGCTGAGATCAGTGCGGCGACCTGTTTTACAAATGCTTTATCGCATATGGCTCTGGTGGAAATGTTCAGGCCGATGTCTTCACCGCCGGCACTGAGTTCTTCCAGCGCTTTTTCAATGACCATGACATCAATCCGGCAGACCAGGCCGAGACGGTTGGCCCATGAGATAAATTCGCCGGCTGGCAGCCAGTTATTATCGTCCCGGAGTTGCATCCGGACTGGACTTTCTTGGTGGATGATCTTGCCGTTGGCTCCGATAACCGGGAAATGCGCAAGCTTCAAGCGTTTTGCCTTAAGTGCATTACTCAGCAATGCCTGCCATTCGGTTTCGTCGGTGTCCTGACGCTGTTTGATGTCGTTGGCGTCAAGCACATGCAGCATATCCGGATTGTTCCGGCTGATTTCACTGGTCACTTCGCTGATGGCTTGGTAAAGAGTCTCTATGCTGTCGCCCCGGCTGAACTTTGCACAAACGGTAGGCAGCTTGAAATCCGGCAAGGTTTGTTGCGAACCGGCTGCCTTCATCAGCAAGCCCTTGATATTGGATGCAAAGGCGAAACAGTCGGTACTGGTGCTGGAGAAAACCGCGAAATCAGTACCTGACAGCCTGCCTGCGATCGCATCGCCGTCTTTTTCCGAAAAGGCCTCCAGTACCTTGCCAACGCGGAGTAGCAGGGCATTGGTTTCGTTGTGCCCCAGGGTCTTGTCGATATAACTCAGGTCGTGCAGGCGCACGATCACCAGCATGCCTTCGACGAAGTCCTCTTCCTGGCTGGTCAGGGTATGTACGCGATTGAAAAAATACTGCCGGTTCATCAGCCCGGAGGTGCTGTCATAGTTGGCTTCCAGCCTTAATTTCTCCAGACGCTGCGATTCCTCTTGCAGCATGTTGCGGATGCGCGTGGTCATCCGGTTCATGGCCTGGACAAGTATCTTGAATTCGGTGGTTGCAGGTTCGCTGGACGTGATAAAGCGTCTTTCGCCTATGGCCTCGGCCTGCTGCACCACCTCATTCAGTGGACGGAGTAATCTCTTCAATACCAGGCTGCCCACAAAGGCGCTGATAAGGCCGATAAGCAAACTTACCAAAAGCATTTTCTGGCTGCCGCGCCAGAGGTCTTCATAGGCGAACCGTGCATCGCTCTCAATGTGAATGCGGCCGAATTGCGACCAGTTATCCTGCACCTGTGCGTAGCCAGGTTGAATCTCCATTGCCAGCAGCCTGATAAACCAGCCCGGTGCCTTGATATGATTACTCTCTTTTTTTCGCTCCAGGAGGACATTGCCGTCAGGATCGGTAAGGCGAATGAGTTGGTAATGCCCACTGTCGAACTGGGCCGAAAGCAACAACTCAATATTGACCATGTCCTTTTCCATATGTGACATGGTCAGGGCCAGGGAGGTCGCGTTGTCGATGTTCTTTTCGTTGAGCTGCTCAAGCAGGTAACCGCGGCTCGATGCGATGCTGGTCGCCAGGCTGCCACTGAAGACAATCACTACCAGTAATATTGTTGCTATCCATAGCTGTTTAATTAATGACATATCAACACCCTCACTGTAATCACTCTATACCTTCTTTCTTTGCACGTTCAAGCACATCGCGCCAACGCGATAAATGCGCCGTGGAATCTCCCCTGGAACTCGCTGAATTGCCTACCCATAACCCATCGCTGTTAAAGCCGAAGATTGGTCGCAGGTCTGGTCTTCTGGAAGCCACCCGGATGTCGCCGATTAAATAATCCAGAATCAACGGTTCTGCGTTGGGTGTTGCGTAATAGCTAAGCACCATATGTGCCTGAAATATCCTGCTGTGCGAACCACCGATCTGTGCACGTGCGTAGGTCAATCTCAGCTTGTCGTTTGGCACGCCAAGTTCCCGCAGAAAAAGATACTTGGCGATACTGTAATCTTCACAGTCGCCTGTATTGCGGCCTATCGACTCCAGCGGCGTGGCCCAATAATCAGATTTGCCCCAGATATTGATGTCTTCACCGGGGATGCGAATACTCCGGTTAACGAACTCGTTGATTGCTTTCAGTTTTTCCTGTTCCGGGGCATCTGCCAGCTGCTTGAAGATATCCCTTAGCTCACTGAAGCTTTGATGGGTGCGGGTTTCGTACTGCTGTTCTGCAAGAGTGAGCAGGCGATCGAAATTGATAGCGGCGATGGCACCTGAAGAAAACAGGCTGATCAGGAAAGTGAGCACGCAGAGGCTTTTGCGGCTTGTCTGCCTCAAATGCGAAAACACCTTTAAAAACGGCAGCTTGGCCATTCAGCTTGGCTTCTGGTGATGTTTGATGGTTCTGGAATTGGCATGAGCCTTGCGTTTCACCTTGTAAGGTAATTTCAGCTTATTACTTGAACTTTAAAGTTTAACCTGTTAATTTCCAGCATTAACTTGTTGAATAAATATAAAATAAATGGGCCTGTTGGGGCCTTAAAGGTTAATTTGACGCAATGAATCTGCCTAAAATAGAACATCAGCACTGTCGAATTTTCATCACTGCCGTCGTCGTGATGGCGCTTAATGTAGTAACGGCTGCTCAGGCTGAAAGTTTAGTTACTTTACAACAAATCGTTGAAAAGACGGTGACTTCCAATCCTGAAGTGCAGGCCAGGTATCATAACTTTACAGCCTCAGAGCAGGAGACCCTGGTTACCCGAGGTAACCTGTTGCCGCAGGTGGATTTAACCTCCACCTACCGGGATCAGGAGAAAGTGGTGCCGGATGTCGGCAATACCAGTATCCCTGAAATGCGGACGGCACTGGTGCTGCGTCAGTTGTTATTCGATGGGTTCATCACGTCCAATGATGTCAAACGTTTAAGTCATGCCTCGCGTGTTCGCTACTATGAGCTACAAAGTACCATGCAGAAAGTGGCGCTTGAGGCCACACGTGCCTATCTGGATATCCAGCGTTATCGTCAGCTGACAGATTATGCAAAAGACAACTATGTTACACACAAACAGTTCTTTGACCGTATAGAAGAGCGTGTAACCGCAGGTGTTGGCCGGCGGGTGGACCTTGAACAGGCGAGTGGCCGTCTTGCATTGGCTGAAGCCAATTTGCTGACGGAAGTGACCAATTTGCATGATGCTACGGCTAATTATCAGCGCCTGGTGGGTGAATTGCCGTCAGATACTTTGCCGGAGGCCGATCTGGCTAGCCTGGGTGTTTCTAAGACATCGATGGAGGCGTTGGACCTGGCTTACAGGCAGAACCCGGACTTGCTGGCAGCGATAGAAAATATCGTAGCGACCGAAAATGAGGTGAAAAGCAAGCGTGGCAGTTATATGCCACGGCTGGACCTCCAGGCAACCAAGGTGCTGGATACCAGTTCCGATGGTCGAAACAGCACCCAGGCAGCCGATGTGCTGGAGGTGACCCTGAATTTCAATTTGTTCAATGGCTTGTCAGACAGTTCTGCCATCAGCCAGGCAGCAGAAAAATTGATCAGCACCCAGGATTTGCGCGATAAAGCCTGTATCGATACCCGGCAGACAGTGGTGATTGCTTACAACGATATCGAGCGCCTGAAAGAACAACTGGTCTATAGAGACCAGCACCAGTTGTCGATTGAAAAAGCACGTGAGGCCTACAGCAGGCAGTTCGATATTGGCCAGCGCACTTTGCTCGACTTGCTGGATACCGAGAATGAATATTTCCAGGCCAGGCGCGCTTATGCCAATACCGAATACGATATGAAAGCCGCCTTTGCCCGTACATATGCGGGGCAGGGGGAACTGCTGAACAAACTCGGTGTGGTGCGCGCAGGATTACCGGATTTTGGCCGTGCTGAATATTTCGACCGTCAAAATATCTGCCAGGTAATGACGCCAACCATGTTGCAGATTGATAAGGAAGCACTGCTTGCCAATGCCAAACCACTGAGTGCAAGTCAGACGACATCATTGTTGGCTGTGCCAAAGAAGATAGCAGAGTCCGGACAGAAAATCGCTCCCTTGAGTCAGGAAGCTGCCGTAATGGAGCGCCTCAATGGTTGGGCCAAGGCATGGGAAGACCGGAATCTTGATGCCTACCTCAGTTATTATGCGGAAAAATTCACACCTTCCTATGGCATGAGCAAGGCTGAGTGGCTCAAGCAGCGAACTTACCGGATCAGAACCCCTGAGAAAATCAAGCTGGTACTCAAGAACATCAAGATCACAGTCAATGGCGACAAGGCGGTTGCGCAATTGCAGGTGCCGCAGTCAGCACTTGCGGACTTTGGTCAGGAGTACGATAACTCGCTCGGTTATAAGGATGAAGTCCGTAAGGAACTGCAGTTCGAGTTGATTGAGGGCAGTTGGCAGATTGTACGTGAGTCCGTTGTGGATTGCGTCAACGGCCCTTGCCAGTGGCAAGTCAAGAAGGTCGGGGATGCCGTTGTATCTGCCACACTGGCTGCCAGTGATGTCGCAACCGCATTGAACCTGTGGAAGAATGCCTGGGAACGACATGATTATGAAGCTTACGTCGCTATGTACTCAGAAAATTTCACGCCACAGAAATTTGCCGACAGACAGGCGTGGCTGCAAGACAGGAAAGACAAGCTGGAAAAGGCTGGCGAGCTGAAATTAAGCCTGAAGGACATCAGGATTGAAGAAAATGCTGATACGGCAATTGTCCGATTTAAACAGAACTACAAGACGAGCAGTTACTCGCTGAAAGCGGACAAAGAGTTACATATGCAGAAAATTTCAGGTAACTGGCTGATTGTGCAAGAGATAGTCAATTGAGCCACGTTTCAAATCTGGTTTTGCAGTCCGGTTGAATTTACTGCCGTCGCGTATTCTCCAATTAAAAAAACACCTTCATGGTGTTAGAATACGCACCTTGTTTTATGTGCACCATCAGCGGTCGATCGACTGCCTGAAAGTCTGATTGCCCGGGTGGTGAAATTGGTAGACACAAGAGACTTAAAATCTCTCGACTTAACGGTCGTGCCGGTTCGATTCCGGCCCCGGGCACCAAATCGCTGATGA
>PHCD01000062.1 GCA_002842135.1 Betaproteobacteria bacterium HGW-Betaproteobacteria-8
CGGTTGCGTCAAAATCCAATGAATCTAAAGCCATTTGTGTTAATGCCACGATACTTCCTCCAATTAGGTTACGAATTTTTGCTACTTTTAAGAAAAAAGCCGGACTTCAATCTTAAAGTGCGGGACGACCTGATGTCAACGCATACTGACGGATGTCATCAGGTCAGACTTCTTGCAAACTGAACTGCTTACAGCTTTTCAGCCAGTGCTGTTTCCAGCTTGATCTGGTCAGCCACGAAACCACGGATACCCTCTGACAGCTTCTCAATTGCCATGGCATCCTGGTTCAGCGCAAAGCGGAATTCTTCTTCCGTCATTTTAGCTGGCGGTGTCTTGCTTGCACCGTTGTCTGTCAGAACACGTGCCAGCGTACCTTCGGTAGCTGCCAGATCCTGCAACAGGTTAGGGGAAACGGTCAGACGGTCACAACCGGCCAAGGCGATCAGTTCGCCTGTGTTACGGAAAGAGGCGCCCATAACTACAGTCTTGTAACCATGCTCTTTGTAGTAAGAGTAGATGTTACGTACGGAAACCACGCCCGGGTCAGTTTCCTGAGTATACTCAGTACCTGGGTTCTTGGCCTTGTACCAATCCAGGATACGGCCGACGAATGGGGAAATCAGGAATACACCCGCTTCCGCACAGGCACGTGCCTGGCCGAAACCGAACAGCAATGTCAGGTTACAGTTGATGCCTTCCTTTTCCAGGATTTCACCAGCCTTGATACCTTCCCATGTAGAAGCCAGCTTGATCAACACGCGATCCTTGCCCACACCTGCGTCCTGATACAATTGAATCAGCTTGCGGCCCTTGGCCACCATCTTGTCAACATTGAAAGACAGACGTGCATCCACCTCGGTGGAGATACGGCCAGGCACAACCTTGGAGATTTCAACACCAATCAACACTGCCAATTTGTCTGCAGCATTCTCGACTTGTGCATCCTTGCTACCGCCCTGGGCTTTTGCGTAGGCAATTGACTCGTCAATCAAATGTGCGTACTGAGGCAATGTGCTTGCCTTCAACAACAGGGATGGATTGGTGGTTGCGTCAACAGGTTTGACACTCTTGATTGCCTCAACGTCGCCAGTATCGGCCACGATGGTGGTCATGTTTTTTAATTGTTCGAGTAAATTAGCCATACAGCTCCTCCTTCAGGTGCGCATTTAAGTTAAATCAGAATTTTTGAATTCGTATTACGAACCATGAACCGTGAAGTTCACGGCGTGAAAATCTTAAGACCTAGGATATTACTACGACAATGCGTCAGTTTGAACTCATTTCTGCAAATTTCCCTGACATAAACTGAATAATTTTTACCCCGGAAATGCTTCCCATGATGCCATCGGCTTGTTTTCAGCCATCCAGAATTAATTGTTTTCCTGCAAATTTGCCAAAAACAGGATGGCCACGGTCACGTCGGCACTGGTACCGGGGTTGATAGATTGGGTTTTGAGCATCTGGTCAAAATTCAGCAAAGGCCGCAGGTAGGTCTTTGGATTGTCACGACTCATCAGTTCTTGCCAATATGAAACGGCCTGCAGCCTCACGGTTTCCGCCAGTTCCACACCGTATTTGCGGGCGATGTGGCTATCAGGGAAATTAGCAAGAAAATACAAATAAAGCCCGCTGGTGGCCCAGGCCGGACGTTCCCAACGCGCCAGCAACTGACGGTAATAAGCGAGTCCTTCAAACACCTGCTGAAAACCATTGGCATACTGGCGAGCGATCAGGTCCCTGTCCGCCGCCTCTTGCATGGCAGCTAGCAAGGTTACACTGGCTGGCGCCTCAATATCGTGATGCGCGCTATGCCCTAGCCCGGCAGGATTGGCGATCCTGATGGCAGCAAAGGCATCGTTCGCATCTTCGATGCTCAGTTGCTCGAGTACAGCCTGCACATCTTTCTGCGTGATGGTGCCATGCGCATTCAATGCAGCCTGTATTAGCGGTGCGCAGAGCAAAATGATGCCAAGATTGGTGTTGCAGCCGACGGCTGCATTCGTCGCCTGCACGGCTTGCAGGATACGCTGACCGACGCTCGAATCAGCTTGCGCGATAACCCCGGCAGCGACTTCAGCGCTACGCAGAAAATCCTGCACCGTCATGCCATGACCGTCCGCAAGCATATGGACATTGCCCGGTTTCACCGCTTCCAATTCGGCGATGCAGGCCTCCTTGAACTTCGCAGCGAGTTGCGTCTCAAGCTGCATGACGGTTATCCGGCAATCGATTGCAGACCGGGCTGCGAAACGGGAAGCTTGGCACAAAAATCATCGACCAGCGCCTGCGCGATATCGATCTCGGTTGAGGTCTGCAATCCTTTCCAAGCCGGGATGCTGTTGACCTCCAGCACCGACAACTTGCCTTGGCAGTCCCGGATGACATCGACGCCACAATAGTCGATCTCCATCGCCTGTGCCGCGGACAGTGCCAGTTCAGCGACCTCTCCTTCGACGGCGACCGGTTCACAGCGGGCACCCAAGGCCACATTATTAACCCAGCTGCTGCCATGACGAGCCATGGCAGCGACTGCCCTGCCGTTGATAATGAACACGCGATAGTCATGCCAGGCACCCTCGCCGCTATCGACATAACGTTGCAGGTAATAAAGCCCTTCCACATGCTGTTCCATCGGCACCGGCAAAGCATCACCAGCCTCCAGCTTGCGCACGCCCATGCCCTGCGAACCGAACAAGGGCTTCATGACCAGGGCATGGCCGGCCATGGTTTCACGCAGCAAAACCTGCTGCGCGTGATGACGGGATTCACAGACCCAGGTCGGCGGCGTGGAAACGCAATGATGATGCAGCAGGAAGCTGGTCATGGCCTTGTCGACCGTGCGCTCGACGGCACGGCCGTCGTTATAGACCAGCACGCCCAGCATCTTCAGCGCATGCAGGATATCGAGCCGGGCGATCACCTGCTGCAGAGTGCCGCCGGGCACACCGCGGACGAACGCTCCGGGCGGCAGTCCGTCTTCAAAACCGGGAATGATGACGCCGGCACGGCCCGGCAGAATATCCAGCGCACAATCCTTGAGCGAAACAAACACCGCCTCCAGCCCCCGGGCTGCAAAAGCCTCGCTCAGACGCTTGCCGTGCCAACCGGGGTCGTCCGTGAATACCGGAATTCTGGTGACGGCTAACACGGCAAGCGATCAGGCGCCGAAGCCGAAGGACTGGTCCAGCAACGCCGCATCCAGCTTGCCGCCAGTGAAGCTCTTGCCGGATTCCAGCGCAGTAACCGTGACCGCCGCTGGGCTAAACAGCATGGGGTCGATCTTGTAGAAATCCATGTTCACTGCCTTGAACACTTCGGCGAACGGCCGGCCATAATCGCGCGAAGCGCTGCTCGGCAACTCCTGCGCCAGTTTGGCCGCAGCTTCATCCGAGCCCTTGACGAAGATATGCGCATGGCCACCGAACAGGATGGCGTCATTGGTGCGACCCATGCCGATGAGGAAATCCGGCGCCGGTGGCGGTACGGGAGCGCTGGCCATGCCATCGACCACGTGATCCAGCGGAAAATGCAGTGTATGGATCTTGTGCATCGCCACTTCCAGCACACGGGCGACGATCTGCACAGTGCCGGCCAGACTGCGCGTCGGCGTCAGGATGAAGGTCAGGTTTTCCGGCTTGACGCCGGTATCGCGCGAGACCTTTTCGATCACTTCGGCAGGCGGCGCCTTGTCGCTTTCCAGCACCAAGCAAGCCTTGTCCGCCTTATCCTGATAGCCAAGCTCCTTGTACAGTTCCTCACGGCCAGCCAGCGCACGGCCCGGGCCGGAACCCAGTGAGAAGAACTTTTCATGCGCCAGGCTCCAGCCTGCATACTGACTGCCAAGGCAGGACAGCACCGGGTTGGAAGAGTGCACGGACAACATCCAGGGCCAGTGCGGGAATGTCTGTGAAGTCTGCAAGCTGACATGGCCGAGACCGCCCATGCAAATCTCGGCGATCAGTCGGCCGGCTTCCAGCCCGCCATCATGCCGAATGCCTGCATCGATAATAATGCAGCCGTTTTCCAGTTTTTCCACACCCAGGCGCAACACATCGGCGTTATCCACCAGATATTGCACCAGCGGATTAGTCAGCCGATTAACGCTGGGCCAGCGGCTGGTATCGATCGTGGTTTGTTGTTCACTCATATTATTTCCTCATCCCGTGTTCTCTTGATTTCTCGTCTTGTTTCTATCGCTCTGCTTGCTATAACTCTGCTTGCTATAACTCTGCTTGCTATAACTCTGCTTGCTATAAGCTCAGCGTTCTACTTTCTACCGCTCAGATCAGCGCCTTGGCCAGCACTTTCACCCTTTCCGCCATCAGTGCCACTGCCTGCTCGGCGCTGTCTGCCTCAGCCGTCACTGTACAGACCGGCTCTCCTGCCTTGATCAGCGCACCGGCTGCCGGGATATCGGCAGTCCATTCCGGCCAGTCGAAGCTTTCCGGCAGCTTGATATTTTCCGGCGCATAGACGATGTAGTGGGCTCGCGCCCTGCTGCTCAATTGCGGCCAATTGGCCAGACTACCGGCCGCTGCCTGCATATGCAGTTCAAACAACTGGCCGCGCTCTGCCGGATACAGATCAAACGTGGCAGTCAGACGCGGGTTCAGCTCCAGCACCCAAGCGCTCTCGCCCTGCATAATGGCGTCTATGCTGTTCAACCCTCGCAGGCCCACAGCACTGGTCAGCTTCTGGGCTGCCGTCAGCAACTGTTGCCTGACGGCTTGCGGCAACTCGGCATGGCTGACCGCTCCGCCATAGCGGTATGGCATCAAAGCGGTTGGCGCCAGCCATTGCTGATTAAAGCCGATTTCTTTTACATTCATGCCATCTGCAGCAAACAGCAGGGAAACCGGAATCCCCTGTATCTCCTGCTGATAATAGCTGCCGGGTTCAAGCGGGATATCTGCACTGGCACGGCGGATATGTGTGCCGCCGGATCCACCGTTCTTTTTGGTCAACCAGGAGCCTGCAGCCAGTTCATGGGCCTGCATCTGCTGCAGGCTGACTGGCGGGCGTGGAATATTCAGCACATCAAGCAATGCAAAAAACGTGACGGCGCGCTTCATGTTGCGCACCACCCGCAGAGAGTTACCAATTAACGGCATGTACTGCTCGACCAGCGCCAATAATGCCGGCTGCGCTTCGAACCCACTGCCATAGACCAAACCAAGCGGCCCTTGCAGTGCGATTTCTTTCAAGGCTGTTTCCAGCTCAGCCGCATCGAACGCGCCATCTGCGTATTTCAACGCATGCAAGCTGCTGGCTAACTGGCCGGTATCCCGGTCAGCGAATGCATCCAGCGCAATCACCTCATAGCCCGCAGCGACGGCAGCCTGCACAAAGGGCCTGGCAGACACCGACGCTACGACAATTTTCTTATTGTTTTTCAAACAACCAATCTGGTATCAGATTTCAAGGGGAAACTTTAAAGGCTTTTGCGAGCCATCTCGAAAGCGGAGAGAAAGTCCAGATAATATTTCTTGTCACCTTCCAGCATCTGGCGAAGCAAGTTGTGCTGTGTCTTGTATTTTACATTACCGATCGCCAAAGCCCCAATCCCGTAGGCCTTGGTGCCTTCAATGGCCACACCATCGGCATGCACATCCACACCCTCCGCGCCAGTTGGCGGCACGGCATTAACATCGGCCACCACCTTTAACCTGCTTGATGCCGCCATTTGAGCCGTTGTGATGACGCGAACGCCAGCTGCAGCACAGCATAGTGCAATGTCGGTATCCTTCAGCAATGCTGTCTTGAGATCGTCGTTACTGCCATCAACACAGTGGATATCAATGTTGTAGCGCTTCCTGAATGATTCAGCCTTGTTTTCAACATCAGCCATGACACGATGCGACACCATTTCGACTTCAGCGCCATACTTGGCGGCGATAACAGCGGTGCACCCCCCTACAGGCCCGGTGGCACCAAAAACGCTCACCTTGCGGCCCTTAAGGTCACCACCGAAATGCTTCTTCAGATGCTGCTCAACTTTAGCCATCATGCCTGCCGCTGTAGTAAAGGCACCGGATGGATCAGCAAACACCGAGACCTCGAATGGCGGCACCATGGATTCGCGCGCTGTTGCCAGCATGTCCATGGCCACATCGATATCGCGACCGCCGATAAACACACTTTCACGCTTAATCCCGCTAGGGCTGCGTGAAAAAATGGCATCCTGCACCAGGCCCATCACTTCTTTAAGCTCAACGTTGGTGTAGGCCATGACTTTGTCGAAGCCAGCGTCATAAGCCATATTTACATCAAAAGGGCTGGCATTCTTGGCTGCAGTGATTAAATGCAGAATCGATACTCTTTTATCCATTTACCTAACCTTAAGTTTCCAAATATTTATTTTTTAAACTGAATAGCGCCGAGAGCAATCATATTGATCCATGAGGATTGATTTATGAGGATAGTGACTTGATTCAAAGTGAAAATCAGTTGATATCACGCAATATCCCGCCTCTGTTTCGCCCCTTGCACACCAAAAATGAAAGCTGCTTTTCCTCAGCGTACTTGTCTTGCAATGCCTTAAGGCATTCATCCGCCTGTTCCTGACTGGCCAACACCGCGAATCCGGTCGGACCCCAGGAACTTTGGCCGAAACACTGCAAACCCTGCTGATCGAGCCACCTCAGCACTTTGCTTACACGTGCACTGGCATAGCGGCCGCCTTGAACCGGCGCAAAATAATCGCCAGTACGCTCCTGCAACTCCCGTATCGCCGCACCAAATGTCTGGAGGTCATGTTCGGCCAGCGCCGGCAATGCCTGCATCAGCACCCTGCGGCACAGTTCGGCAGCGATATCCGCAGGAAACTCGCCCAGCGTCCGGAAGGCCTCGGTCTCTTCGCTGCCGTGCACCCCGATATCGGACCGGTCGAAAATCAGGATAATGCGCCATTCCTCAGGGAAATCTGCCCGTGCAATCACAGGTGGCACCAGCGTCTGCGGGCCTCTGCCACCGTCAATGACCACACCGCCTTCAGCAAAAGTGCCCAAGCCGATGCCAGAACGTGCACCACGCTCTGTCAGCAGAGCCACATCCTGCAGGATCAAGCCAAGCTGGTAAAGCTTGTTGAGCGCGAGGCCCACCGCCAGTGACATTTGCGTGCCGGAACCCAATCCTGAATGCTCGGGGATGACTTCCGTCAACTGCATATGCATGCCCCCATCCAGTTTGAGCGCCCTGCCAATTTTTTCCGCTACCGCCACCGCGCGCGCCGCACCCGGCCCCTCCGCCGAAAACTCAGGCGTACGCCATGCGGTCAATACCGTGCTGGGCTGATCCAGCGAAACGCCGATACTGCCAAAACGGCGGCCAAGACCGCCATTCAAGTCAAAAAATCCCATATGCAATCTTGCGCTCGTCGATACGTGGACGGCATCTTGCAAAACGGGATCGGCTAAAGACATAAGGAGATCGGCTGCTTCAAATGTGAATCAATAAAAGCTGCAATTGTATCGCAGCAGACAACGCTTTGATAACTCGCCATTCTTCAGTTTTCCACACTATTTTTGTAAAAATAGCCTGCAGTATGCTCAACAGGCTTCAGTCAGGCCCCTACAAATGCTAGAATTGATGGGCTTTTATGGTGTTATTCCGCATTGACCATCATTCCATGTCACTTGCATAATCCATGGGCAATTACCCACATATAGCACCTGTAACCAAATTAATAAAAACTCAACCGCATTGAATCAAGAGAGAATTAAATGCAAAGTTCGGGCAAAAGCCAGACTGATATAAACAGCACACCCCATGAGCACATCGCCTGTCCAGCCTGCGGATTACTGTGCGACGACCTGACCGTGAAACAGAACGCGTCCGGCGCGCTTGAAATAAGCCCGAACACCTGTGCCAAAAGTGTGCAGTTCTTCCAGCGTCCGTTCACCGATACTGGCCCGCGCATTGCTGGCAAGCCCGCAACACTTGATGACACCATCGCCAAAGCGGTGGAAATTCTCAGACAGGCCAACCAGCCCCTGATTTCCGGACTCGGCACAGAAGTTCAGGGCATGCGCGCCGTCATGAGCCTCGCAGACAAATCCTGCGCCAGCATCGACCACATGAACTCCAATGCTTTTATGCGCAATATTCAGGTAGTGCAGAATTCCGGCTGGATGATCACCACCCTGACCGAAGTCCGTAACCGCGTAGACCTGCTGGTCGTGGTCGGCACCGACATCGTCAGCCTGTTCCCGCGCTTCTTCGAGCGCAATATCTGGAACCGGGAGTCCATGTTCGGCCAAGAAACATCAAAAAGAGAAGTCGTGTATCTGGGCGGGCGCAACATCGATACTTCCGCTGGCGTTGCGCCTGACGGACGCAAACCCGATGTGCTGCCATGCGACCTGGAGCGTCTGCCGGAGGTTGTCGCCACTCTGCGCGCGCTGATCAACGGCAAAAGACTGCAGGTCACCGAAGTGGCAGGCATTGCTGTTGCGGAGCTGGAAAAACTCGCCGAACGGCTCAAGGCAGCCAAATACAGTGTCA
Source organism: Betaproteobacteria bacterium HGW-Betaproteobacteria-8 (assembly GCA_002842135.1). Next base: position 8,503 of record PHCD01000062.1, read on the forward strand.
TTGCCTGGGCGACCGGAACACTGAATTTTCCGCACGCCGAACTGGCGATTCAGAACATCACCGAACTGGTGAAAGACCTCAATCAGACCACCCGCTCCTCAGGCCTGCCGCTTAGCGGCAATGATGGCGAGATGAACGCCAACCAGGTCAGTGCCTGGATATCCGGCTACCCGGTGCGCACTTCGTTTGGCAAAGGCCACCCGGAGTACGACCCGCACCATTTTGCCGGCGACAGGTTGCTCAGCAGTGGCGAAGCCGATGCCCTGCTATGGATATCTTCATTCAACCCTGAACGAACGCCGCCGCAAACCAGCATCCCGACCGTCGTCTTCGGCCACGCCGCCATGAAATTCGACCGGGAACCGGAAGTATTCATCCCGGTAGGCACACCCGGCATCGACCATAACGGCATCTACTTCCGTTCCGATAATGTGGTATCGCTACCGCTCAGCCAGTTGCGCCAGAGCGCCCTGCCCAGCCTGAGCACCGTGCTCACTGCCATCGAACAAGCGCTGTAAGTTTTCAAGGAATCCAGAATCATGCTCATCAAACTGACCGGCGGCACCGTTTACGATCCGGCACACGGTATCGACGGCAAGGTCATGGACATTTATGTCCGTGACGGCCGTATCGTCGATCGCCCCCACGAGGGAGAACGTATAGACCAGGACTACAACCTGGCTGGCAAGGTCGTCATGGCGGGTGCCATCGACATGCACACCCACATCGGCGGCGGCAAGGTCAATATCGCCCGCACGCTACTACCCGAGGATCACCGCCAGGATCCGGTAGGTCACAGCGATCTGTGTCGTGCCGGCTGCGGCCATGCCGTACCCTCCACGCTGACCACCGGCTACCGTTACGCCGAGATGGGCTATACCGCCGGTTTTGAACCTGCCGTGTTGCCGATGAACGCACGCCAGGCCCACCTGGAAATGGGCGACACCCCGATCATCGACAAGGGCGGCTACGCCATGCTGGGCAGCGACGACCTGCTGCTACGCATGATGGCGGCCAACAAGGATCAGAACGCCATCAATGACTATGTGGCCTGGACCCTGCATGCCAGCCAGGCCATTGGCATCAAAGTCGTGAATGCAGGCGGTATCAACGCCTTCAAGTTCAACCAGCGCATGCTGGACCTGGACGAAAAAAACCCGCATTACCAGGTCACGCCGCGCGACGTGCTGCAACGCCTGTCTCGCGCGGTCCATGAGCTTGGTATCCCGCACCCGCTGCATGTGCATGGCAACAACCTTGGTGTCCCTGGCAACGTCGAAACCTCACTCAACACCATGGCCGGTGTCGAAGGCTATCCGCTGCACCTGACCCACATCCAGTTCCACAGCTATGGTACCGAAGGCGACCGCAAATTCTCCTCCGGTGCGGCACGCATTGCCGAAGCAATTAACAAGAACAAGCACATCTCCGCCGATGTCGGCCAGATCCTGTTCGGCCAGACCGTCACCGCCTCCGGCGACAATATGGCGCAGCACCGCAATGCCGGACTCGGCTCCCCCAACAAATGGGTGTGCATGGACATTGAATGCGACGCTGGCTGTGGCGTAGTGCCGTTCAAGTACAAGGACCAGAATTTCGTCAACGCCCTGCAATGGGCCATCGGCCTGGAGATCTTCCTGCTGGTGGATGACCCATGGCGCATCTTCCTGACGACCGATCACCCCAACGGCGCGCCATTCACCAGCTACCCGCACCTGATCCGCCTGCTGACCGACAAGACCTTCCGTAATGACATGCTGTCAAGCATCAGCCCGGATGCCCAGAACCTGAGCACACTGGCCTCGATCGATCGCGAGTACAGCTTGTACGAGATCGCCATCATGACGCGCGCCGGTGCCGCCAAACTGGTCGGCCTGCATGACCGCGGCCACTTGGGCGTGGGTGCCGCGGCAGACATCACCGTCTACACCGACCATGCCGATCGCGAGAAGATGTTCAGCAAACCGGACTACGTCTTCAAGGACGGCGAACTGGTGGTCAGGAACGGCAGTGTGGTCAAGGTCACCTGGGGCACAACGCATGTAGTCAGGCCCGAATTCGACCGCAGCATCGAAAAGGAAATCGCCAAGTATTTCGACGCCTACCACACGGTCAACATGGAACACGTCAAGGTCACCGACCAGCAAATCGCCGACGATGGCCGCGGTCATGTCCAGGTACATGAGTGCAAGGGCCGCAGAGAGAAAACCGCATGATGCTCAACCAATACCAACACAAGGCCACGCTATGATCATTAACGGCGTCCACATCGACGAAACCTTTGCCGAAGCATTCAACATGCGTGGCACGCGCGTCATCATTACCGCGCAAAACCTGAAATGGGCCTACAACGCCGCCAATGCCATGACCGGCTTTGCTACTTCCGTCATCGGTTGCGGCGTCGAAGCCGGCATCGAGAAGGAACTGACACCGGATCAGACTCCGGACGGCCGTCCGGGCGTGGCCATTCTCATGTTCGCCATGGGTAGCGCCGTGCTGATGAAGCAACTGGAAACCCGCATGGGCCAGTGCGTGCTGACCTGCCCGACGGCCGCCGCTTTCTCCGGCATCGAGGGTAGCAAGGAGGAAGTGACCCCGATCAGCCTCGGCAAGAACCTGCGCTTTTTCGGCGATGGTTTCCAGATTTCCAAACAGTTCGGCGGCAAGCGCTACTGGCGCGTGCCG
>PHCD01000195.1 GCA_002842135.1 Betaproteobacteria bacterium HGW-Betaproteobacteria-8
ATGGATTACGGCGAGAGCCAGGTGATTGGCGACCGCGCTTTCCATCGTGACCCACAGGCGATCAAGGAGCTGGCCTTCTCGCTGATGCAGGGCCTGAAGCGCGGCGGCATGGCGGCAGTCGGCAAGCATTTTCCCGGTCATGGTTTTGTCGTTGCCGATTCGCACGTGGCGATTCCGGTCGATGAGCGCAGCTTCGACGAGATCGCACAGAACGACATGCAGACCTTCAAGCAGCTGATCGATGATGGCATTCAGGCCATCATGCCTGCGCATGTCATCTATCCGGCTGTTGACGACAAGCCGGCGGGCTTTTCCGAACGCTGGCTGCAGAAGGTCCTGCGTCAGCGGCTGGAGTTCAACGGCGTCATCTTCAGCGACGACCTGTCGATGGAAGGTGCCGTAGTGGCCGGCAATGTGACGCAGCGTGCCATGGCAGCACTGCGGGCCGGTTGCGACATGGTGCTGCTATGTAACAAGCCTGATCTGGCCGATGAATTGCTGGCGAACCTGCAATGGCAAATCTCTGCGCAAAGCCTGGCGCGACTGGCCCGCATGCACGGTGCACGTAAACCTGCGAGCATGGTGGCGTTGCACGAGGATGCCCATTTCGTGCAGGCAGTGCATGCCGTCGGTAATGTGGGCAAGCAGGAGGGCAATCTGCCCTTTGCCTGAGTAAGCCCTGCTCAAGTAGCTGCACGAGCGAATCGTGGCGTCAAGCCGAGCTGCTTTAGCAGCTGTTTTGACGGATATGCCCCTTGCGGGTACGCTTCATCTCGCTCGCTCAGGGCTTACTGTTGATGATGGAATAACCTTTTTGGTATTGCTGCTGAAAAGCGCGTGTTTCAAGGAAATGTTGCCGATTTCAGTTGAAACTTAAAGCACTTTTCTATAGTCTTAGCCTTGAGTTTCAACCAAAGAGGAAATCTTTACGATGCAATCCAATTATCAAGTCGCAAGTACCCAAACCCTGTCGCCAGCCGCCCACAAGGTGCTGCGCAATACCTACATGATGCTCGGCCTGACCATGGTGCCTACCGTCATTGGCGCCTTGATCGGCATGAGTATCGATTTTTCCTTTGCCGCAGGTAGCCCGATCATTTTCGCGCTGGTTTCGCTGGCAGTGATCTACGGCATGTTCTTCGCCGTATCCGCCAACCGCAACAACAGCATGGGCGTGGTCTTTCTGCTCGGCCTGACCTTTATCATGGGCGCACTGCTCGGCCCTATCTTGCAAGTGGCATTGAGCCTGCGTAATGGCGGTGAACTGGTCGGCCTCGCCGCAGGCGGTACCGGCATCATCTTCCTGACCCTGTCAGCGATTGCCAGCACCACCAAGCGCGATTTCAGCTTCATGGGCAACTTCCTGCTGGTCGGCATCATCCTGCTGATCGTGGCATCACTGGCAAACCTGTTCTTGCAGATACCTGCATTCTCGCTGGCCTTGTCCGGCGTTGCCGTGCTGCTGTTCTCCGGTTTCATCCTCTACGATGTCAACCGTATCGTGCACGGTGGCGAGACCAACTACGTGATGGCGAC
>PHCD01000196.1 GCA_002842135.1 Betaproteobacteria bacterium HGW-Betaproteobacteria-8
GCCCTTGGGCAGGATCTTGCGTATCGCTTCCAGCACCTCAGCCTTGCCGCTGGCTTCCAGCTTGGCTTCCAGTTCAAAGGAGGTATCGAAATGGTCAGGAATGGAGCGCTTGTTACGCCCGGTGACAAAAACCAGCTCCGTCACACCGGCCGCTATCGCCTCCTCTGCCGCATACTGGATCAGCGGGATGTCGACGATTGGCAGCATTTCCTTCGGGCTAGCCTTGGTCGCAGGCAAAAAGCGGGTACCGAGTCCGGCGACAGGAAAAACGGCTTTGGTAATTTTTTTCAAATCAGAACCTCTTTATTCATCTTAAAAAAGCCATGAGCCACAGAGCGCGCAGAGATCACAGAGAAAATCTTAGCTTAAACCATGCGCCGCTTAAGCGTTCCATGCTCAGCTGTTTAAATTACAGTTTCAGGTTAATTGAAGTAGTGATAGGCCACAAAAAGCGCCAGCAACAACACGGTGACCCAGCCGATACGATCAATATACTCCTTGATCATGCCCTCCATACGTGGGCCACCCCACCTAATCAGGCCAGCCACCAGGAAGAAACGCGCACCGCGCCCTACGGCAGAAGCCAGGATAAATGGTAAAAACGGCATGGCAAGCACACCTGCCGAAATGGTGAATGCCTTGTACGGAATCGGAGAAAAACCGGCAATCAATACCGCCCAGAATCCCCATTCGCCGAACCACGCAACCGCAGCCTGATAAGCCTGCCAATATTTTCCTCCGGCGATCCAGGGCTCTATCAGGTCAAATGCAAAATAGCCGATCAGATAGCCCAATGCCCCGCCTACGACCGACGTTATCGTGGTCAGCGCTGCAAACCACCATGCCCGCTTCGGTTCGGCCAGGCACATGGGTGCAAGTATTACATCCGGCGGAATCGGAAAAAACGACGACTCGGCAAAACTCAAACCACCCAGATACCAGGCGGCATGGCGATGCCGGGACCATTGCAGGGCACGCGCATATAACCAGGAAAAAATCTTCATCTCATTCCGTCTTGAACACAAACCACATCAGCAGATTGCTAATGCAGCGTCATCTTTCCCGGCGCCAAAGCCACCTGGTCGCTCTTCTTGCCGTTCACGTCGCCCACGTATTCCTGCACCCAAATCTTAAGCTCTTCCTTGATCTGATCTTCCTGCTCGATTGTTGCCAGACCATCTATCCACTTTACCAACGCTCGCACCCAAGCCTTGTCAGAGCTTCTCGCCATGGCGATACGCAGTTTCGGGTGTGGCGTCGGCAAGGTATGTTCATCGTCCGCCAGCAGTTCTTCATAAAGCTTCTCTCCGGGACGCAAGCCGGTAAACAGGATGCTGATCTCGTCCTCCTGCAAGCCAGAGAGCTTGATCATGTCCCGCGCCAGATCGACGATACGCACCGGTTCACCCATATCCAGCACGAAGATATCGCCACCCTCGCCCATCAGGCCGGCCTGCATCACCAGCTGCGCCGCCTCCGGAATCGACATGAAATAGCGAGTGATCTCCGGATGGGTAATGGTTACTGGTCCACC
>PHCD01000197.1 GCA_002842135.1 Betaproteobacteria bacterium HGW-Betaproteobacteria-8
CCAGAGTGCGATCAGCGCCGCGAACATGATTCTTCTGCGTGTTTTCAGCAGGATAAAGACCAGCAGTACCGCAGTGATGGCGGTGAGCAATGAAACGCCATAGACGCCGATGATGGGCATGAAGCCGGCGAGCGGGCTGCCGGGAGTTTGCGAGTAACCTATGGTCAGCCAGGGGAAGCCGGTGAATATCCAGCTGCGGACCCATTCTGCCAGCGCCCAGAGTAATGGCGCGCTCAGTAGCACCAGAGTCGAACGTTTGCTTAGCCAGCCAACCAGGGCCGGGAACAGCGAGAGAAAGGCGCACAGGCAGAAGGTCGAGAAAGCCGCCATCCACCAGGGCATGCCGCCAAAATCGTGCAGACTGATGTAGATCCAGTAGATGCCGGTGATGAATAGGCCAAGCCCGTAAAAAAAGCCCAGCCATGCCGCCTGTCTGCTATCGTCTGCGTGATGCCACAGGTAAAACAGCCCGGCGATACTGAAAATGGTGCTTGGGTAGAGATAGAAAGGCGCGAAGCCGAGGACGGCAAGGCTGCCAAGTATTGCGGCCAGTAACAGCCTGAGTTTTGCCGAGTGTAAAAGTGATGCCAATGGAAATCCTAGACGATGAATGAATCTTTTTGCATTATAGCGGTTAGGTGTGATTACTTTATTCAAGAGGAGATGAAATGTTAAAAGAATTCAAAGCCTTTGCCATGCGTGGCAATGTGGTCGATATGGCAGTCGGTATCATCATCGGGGCTGCATTCGGTTCCATAGTGAAATCTCTTGTCGATGATGTGATCATGCCGCCGGTGGGTTTGCTGCTGGGCAATGTCGATTTCAGTGAACTGTTCTTTGTGCTGAAGGATGGCGCAACTGCGGCACCTTACGCCACGGTGGTTGCCGCGAAGGAAGCTGGCGCCGTGACCCTGAATTACGGTCTGTTTGTCAATGCCCTGGTCAGCTTCATCATCGTCGCTTTTGCCGTATTCCTGCTGGTGCGCACGATCAATCGATTGAAAAGAGAGGAGCCTGCTGCACCTCCTGCCACACCGGAGGAAGTATTGCTGTTGCGCGAGATTAGAGACGCCTTGAAAAAATAAAGGTCGGCGATAAAGATGAAATGAAAAAGGGCGATCAATTCGCCCTTTTTTGCTGTCTTGATTCAATTGTCAGGCGTTACTTACAACGGTATTTCCGGCAGTGATTCCTGTGTCTCCGATGAGGCGGGAGGTTCGATGGATATCTTTTCCTGGCCGTCGTGATTCATGAACACCACCATCACCACCTTGTCGCCGAGGAAGTCCAGCTCTGTGGTTTCGTAATATTCCCCTTCGGTGTCGGTATTGATGAAGTGGTATTGCCAGATGGAAGCAATGATTTCGCCGGTGGAGGCGACTTTCATGTTTTCAACTTGGGCCGGTTCGCCAAACTGTGCGATGATCTCGGCCTTGTTGTATTGATTGATTACGGCAACGAACTCCTGCTCAACAGTCGGGATCTCGCTGGCTGGTGGGGCTTCTTCAGTGTTGCCG
>PHCD01000198.1 GCA_002842135.1 Betaproteobacteria bacterium HGW-Betaproteobacteria-8
TGGCGATGCGGTGGGTTTCGGTTTTTTCGCCGACATCGACCATGTGTGCCTGGCCGTTATTATCAAAGTGCGTGAATTGTTTCATGCTTATTCGGAATGAACTGAACAGTTAATCCCGATATCATAGCAATGATGAAAATTATTTATACGATTCTTTTTTGGCTGTTTGCGGTGTCGACGGCTGCGGCCAACGAGTTGCCGGACCTTGGCGACATTTCGGCACGGGTGTTGTCGCCATTGCAGGAGCAGGCGATCGCCAACCAGATTATGCGCGATGTCATGCGCAGCAACCAGGTGGTCAGCGATCCGGAAATCAATGATTACGTGCAGAATCTGGGTTACCGCCTGGTTGCCAACGGACCGGACAAGCGTCAGCAGTTCAATTTTTTCGTGGTGCAGGACAATACGATCAATGCTTTTGCCATGCCCGGCGGTGTCATCGGTGTTCATACCGGGCTCATACTGGCGGCAAATAACGAATCCGAGCTGGCCGGCGTGGTCGGCCACGAAATCGGCCACGTCGTGCAGCGCCATCTGGCGCGCATGCTGGCGCAGCAGCAACAGGACACCTTGATTAATCTTGCTTCGCTGGGATTGGCCCTGCTGGCGGCGCGCTCCAATCCGCAACTGGGCAGCGGGGCGATGACTGCAGCCTCGGCCGGTGCCGTACAGAAACAGCTCGATTACACGCGTGAACACGAACGCGAAGCTGATCGAGTCGGTTTGCAGATTCTGGATAGTGCCGGTTTCGATACGCGCGGTATGCCGGATTTCTTCAACACCATGCTGAAGAGTTCGCGCTTCGTCGATGGCAGTGCACCTTCTTTCCTGCGTACGCACCCGTTGACCACGGAGCGTATTACCGACGTCAAGAATCGTGTCGACAGCATGCCTTATCGCCAGGTGCCGGACAGTCAGGAATTCCAGTATGTGCGCGCCAAGCTGCGTGCCGCACACGGTTCCGCCGCACAGGCAGTCACTTATTTCAAGGAGAGCATACGCGAGCGTCGTTTCACCAACGAAGCGGCTGAGCAGTATGGTCTCGGCTTGGCGCTGATGCGTAACAATAACCTGAATGCGGCAGCCGAACAGGTGGCATGGCTACGCAAGAATGCGCCCCGTCATCCTTACATCGAAACTTTTGCCGCCAAACTGCTGGTGGCGCAGCGCGATGCCGAAGCGGCCGGCAAGCAGTATGCGCAGGCGCTGAACCAGTTTCCCAATCACCGTGCACTTGCCTATGGCTACGCCGAGCACTTTCTGGCCAAGGGTCAGCCCGATCTGGCGCTGAAGCTGATCGAGGAAAAACAGCCGGCTTATCCGGACGATCCGTATTTCTATGAGCTGAAGTCGCAGGCTTACACCATGCAGGGCAAAAACCTGTTGCGGCATCAGGCGCAAGGCGAAGCCTATTATCGCCGCTATAATCTGCAGGGCGCATTGGAGCAGATGGATCTTGCTGCGAGAGCGAACGACGGCGACTTTTATCAGCAGTCGATCGTCGAGGCGCGC
>PHCD01000199.1 GCA_002842135.1 Betaproteobacteria bacterium HGW-Betaproteobacteria-8
CAGGACCAGATCATCGCCGTCGGCGATGGTGCCAACGACCTGAAGATGATGGCTGCCGCCGGCGCAGGGGTCGCCTACCACGCCAAACCCATCGTGCAGGAACAGGCCAGCTATGCACTGAACCATTCCGGTCTCGACGGCCTCATTCACCTGTTCACCACCTGATTATTCTCAAGGAGTTTTAAATTGCTCAAGCGTTTATTGATCGCATCAAGCCTGTTACTCGCTTCATTCGGCGCCCATGCGCAGCCCACGCTGGTTGAACTGAAAACCAGTCATGGCCTGATCGTGCTGGAACTGAACAGTGAAAAGGCACCGAACACCGTCGCCAATTTTGTGCAATATGTGAAAGACGGCCATTACAACGGCACCATCTTCCATCGCGTGATTGCCGGTTTCATGATTCAGGGTGGTGGCATGGACAAGAATCTGAACGAAAAACCGACGCGCGAGCCGATTAAAAACGAGGCCGACAACGGACTGGCCAACAACATCGGCACAGTGGCCATGGCGCGAACCGGCGACCCGCATTCGGCCAGCGCGCAGTTCTTTATCAATGTCGCCAACAACACTTTCCTCAACCACACCGACAAATCACAGCGCGGCTGGGGCTATGCGGTATTCGGCAAGGTGGTCAAGGGCATGGATGTCGTACAGCGCATCTCGACCATGCCGACCGATGGCGGCGACATGCCTATCCAGACTATCGTCATCGAATCTGCCACAGTGAAATAAACGCTGAGATTCACGACAAAAAAGCCCGCAGTCATTGCGGGCTTTTTTGTTCAAGACCTTAAATTCAAGTGCTGCAAGTTTTCAATGCAGCAGCGCCAGTTCCGGCTCGGTGAATCCTGCCGCAAGACGTGCTTCCAGATTGAATGGGCCCCGCAATACCGGCGCCTTGTGCTCTCTGGCAAGATTGGCATAAGCCTCGATCACATCAAGACCGCGCTCTTTACAGCAATAGCCGAACCAGCGATTACCGATAGCGACATGGCCGATTTCATCGCGCAAGATAATGTCCAGAATCTCTGCGGCTCTGATGTCACCGGCTTGCGCCAGTTTCGATCGTAGTGCCGGCGTCGCATCCAGGCCCCTCGCTTCCATGGTGCGCGGTACCAGCGCCATGCGTGCCAGCACATCACCCCGGGTCTTTTCTGCCATTTCCCACAGACTGTTGTGCGCAGGGAAATCGCCATAGGCATAGCCCAGTGACTGCAGGTGCGTGCTCAATAGCGAAAAATGATAGGCTTCCTCACCCGCCACCTTGAGCCAGTCTTCGTAATAGGCTTGCGGCATGCCGGCAAAACGCCAGATGGCATCCAGCGCCAGATTGATGGCATTGAATTCGATATGCGCCAGCGCATGAATCAGGATAGCCCTGCCTTCCGGTGTGTTCATGGCGCGTTTCTTCACCTGCAAGGGCGAGACCAGTTCCGGCCTTTGCGGCTGCCCTGGAATGCCCTGACCGGCCTCCAGTTCCGATGCCGTATCCAACTCCA
>PHCD01000063.1 GCA_002842135.1 Betaproteobacteria bacterium HGW-Betaproteobacteria-8
GTTCATTGGCGAGTGTATTCTGGTCGGGACGGATATTTGCTTCAAAGTAATTTTCGAACATGTAGACCAGGACTTCGAACATATATTCCCCCAAGTGATGAAAGCGGAATCAGGTGAGACGCTGGTATCGACCCCCCGGTAGCGATGCAACCCTGCTTTCGAGTTCCAGCATCAACAGCATGGCCGAAAGGCTATCGCTCGTCAAGCCACTGCGTTCCAGCAGTGCTTCCATAGTAATCGGCTCAAATCCCATGGAATCCAATAGGGGGTTGGATTCCAGCGGTTCTGCAGGTTCAGTGAAAATATTTTCTCTTGATGTTGCGCCAAGCTCATCCACAATATCTTGTATGTTGTCGACCAGTTTGGCACCCTGTTTGATTAACAGGTGGCAGCCCTTGGAAACGGGGGAATGGATTGATCCTGGAATGGCAAACACCTCTCTGCCTTGTTCGGCCGCGAGCCTTGCCGTGATCAGCGAGCCGCTCTGGACATTGGCCTCAACAACCAGGCAGCCTGTGGCCAAACCGCTGATGATGCGATTCCTGCGCGGGAAATTTTGCGCCATGGAGGGTGTGCCCAGCGCAAATTCCGAGATTATCAGGCCATGTTCGGCGATCTGATGTGCAAGTTCCCGGTGCCTGGATGGATAGACGATATCCAGGCCGGTGCCGACAACGGCAATTGTGGCTCCGTTGGCTTTCAGGGCACCGCGATGGGCAGCCCCATCTATGCCGAGTGCCATGCCGCTAATGATGGTATAGCCATGATTGGCCAGCGCCTGTGAAAAATCCTCGGCGTTCTTTTCGCCCTGTGGGCTGGAATTGCGGCTGCCGACGACAGCAATGGCTGGCGTGTTAAGCCATCTGGTCTGGCCTTTTGCATAGAGCAGAGGTGGCGGATCGGGGATTTCCAGCAGTGCTTTTGGATAATCAGCATCGGCGAGGGTAATCAGGTGGTTTTGTTCGCCCTGCAGCCAATCGAGTGTGGCTTCGCTTGCCGTTAGATCAGGTCCGCTGCTGATTTTATCTGCTATGGCAGCGCTGACAAGCTGGCGCAGTTGCGATCCGGAAGCGGCAAAAACGGATTCCGGATCACCGAAGGTCTTGAGTAGTTGGCATACACCCTGGTTGCCTAGTCCATGGATATTGCAAAGTGCCACCCATAGCGCCAGTTCCTGCCGAGCGCTGGAATCCATTGTCATGGTCAGGGTGTTTGCACTACATCCAGCGGGTTGACAGGCTCTGAAGCTTGCATGATGAGGCCATAAGAGATGCGGTCGAAAGTGCGGAAAACCATCATCAGCCCTACGCGTTCGTTAGGCAGTTTGATTTTCTCGGGCACAGTGGTTTCGTCGTCTTCTTCCTTGGCTTTTTCATACTTGGGGTTCTTGACCAGGTTGCCTTCGCGGTAAATCGCCAGCACATGGCCAGGCTCCATGCCTTCCTTGGTACCGCGATTGATGGTGACAATGGAGTTACGGCCGGCTTCGTTGACGGAGCCATAGATAGACAGGATGTGACCCTGCACCTGGGATTCAGGCGCACGCGGGACGAAGCTCTTGCTCAGTTCCTCGGTTGAGGCAATCAGTTTGTCACCCTTGAAGATTTCCTGATTGGCCTTGGATATCTCGGCCGTTGCAGGCTCGCCAAAGCGGGTGATGCTGGCATTACCGAGGTGGACCGCCTCAGTACCTAATACTTCCTTGGTGACGGGATCGGTGAATACCTTGCCTGTGCGGTAAACATTCCAGAACCTGCCTTGTTCCTCGGCAATTTCATCGACGTAAACTCTGACGCCTTGGCTCAGTACCACGCGATTTTCCTGGGCGCCGACGATACCCGGGGCATTCTCCAGTTCGTCGTTCTCGATGATCAATGGCTGGCTGAGGAAAGGCTCGATGATATTGGGGGCGATGGTGGCGACGGCTTCTTTTTCCAGTTCTTCGATGCGGATGCCTGGTTCCAGTGTGACGGTTTCGCGCAGCAGTCGAAGCTGCGGATCGCCATTGCTGAGGTCGAGCACCACCACGTCGCCCGGATAAATCAGGTGCGGATTCTTGATCTGGTCGCGGTTCATCTTCCAGACCTTGGGCCAGAGCCAGGGATCTTTGAGGAATTTGGCCGAGATGTCCCACAAGGTGTCGCCCTTGACGACGATGTGTCGTTCAGGGTGGTTTTCCTGGAGTTGCACATTTTGCGCTGCAGCATTCATTGCCGCACAACTAAGTAAGAGCAGCGTTATAATGTGTCTATACATAATTTTTTAGCCTCAGTATTTGAGTGCACAAGATGTGCGAACATCCAAAAGCGGATAAAACTTCCGCGAAGTTGCATTAAATTCTGCATGTAATTCATTCAACAATCAAGCTTTTATGGCAATTTTAGACATCTTGAATTATCCCGACCCGCGACTATATACCGTCGCCAGGCCTGTGAAGGAGGTCGATGCCAGCATTCGCCGCCTGATCGATGACATGGCCGAGACTATGTATGCGGCGCCTGGAATAGGTTTGGCAGCGACCCAGGTCGATGTGCACTTGCAGGTTATTGTCATTGATATTAGCGAGGACAAGCAGAGCCCGCAGGTATTCATCAACCCGAAGCTGGTCAGCAAATGCGGTTCGCAGGATTATGAGGAGGGCTGTCTGTCGGTGCCTGGTATTTATGACACCGTGACACGCGCGGAAAAGATCACGGTCGAGGCGCTGGACCGCAACGGCAAATCATTTACGCTGGAGGCGGAGGGCTTGCTGGCCGTATGCATCCAGCATGAGATGGATCATCTGCAAGGCAAGGTGTTTGTCGATTATCTCTCGCAACTCAAGCAGATGCGCATCAAGAACAAGATGAAGAAGCGTCAGCGCGAACACGTCTGAACTGTCACGCTATTAAAGCCATTCTATGAAAATCATTTTTGCCGGAACACCGGAATTTGCCGTGCCTGCCTTGCAGGCACTGATTGATGCCGGACATCAGGTCTCGCTGGTATTGACCCAGCCGGACCGTCCTTCCGGCCGCGGCATGAAGCTCAAAGCCAGCCCGGTCAAACAGCTTGCCGTTGCCAGCGGAATCGAGGTGTTTCAGCCGGAAACCCTGAAAGACGTCGACGTCCAGGCGCGCATCGCAGCAGAAAACGCCGATGTGATGATCGTAGCGGCGTATGGTCTGATCATTCCGACCTCCGTACTTAACATGCCGCGTTATGGCTGCTACAACATCCATGCTTCATTGCTACCGCGCTGGCGCGGTGCTGCGCCGATACAGCGTGCCCTGCTGGCCGGCGACAGTGAAACCGGCGTGACCATCATGGAAGTGGTGCCGGCGCTGGATGCGGGGGCGATGGTCAGCCATGGTGTGATGCCGATTACAGAGCGCGATACTGCGCAAACCCTGCATGATGGTCTGGCCGCTATTGGAGCCTCGCTGATGGTCGAGGCCATGCGGAAGCTGGAACTGGATGGGAAGCTGGCAGCCACACCGCAGGATGAGGCGCTCGTGACTTATGCGCACAAGCTGGAAAAGACGGAAGCCGCCATAGACTGGAACCGGTCGGCACAGGAGTTATCGCGTCAGGTGCGTGCATTCAATCCCTTTCCGGTTGCACATACCGGTCTGAATGGCGAGGTCTGCCGGCTCTGGATGGCAACCAATCTGCCAGGCAAGGCATCGGCTGGAACGATAGTCGACCTCAGTGACGGCATCCAGGTCGGTTGCGGGGAGGGTATCCTGCGTATCGAGGAATTGCAGATGCCAGGTGGCAAGCGTCTGCCAGCAAAGGACTTTATCCGCGGCCATCACCTGGAACCCGGGCAGAAGTTCGGCGATTGATTGCGCACTTGAATTTTTATCCGGAAGCCGCATCTAAGCGCTGGGATAGATTCTGATTTTGAGAGGTTAAAGCAATGTTGGGAAACTGGTTTAAAACTACCATCCTGATGGCAGGGATAGTTGTCTTGTTCGCCGGGGTTGGCGCGGCACTGGGTGGTGCCAGTGGCATGCTGATTGCGCTGATTTTTGCCGGTGCGATGAATGTCTATGCCTATTGGTTTTCGGACAAGGCCGTACTGAAAATGTACAAGGCGCGGGAAGTCGATGCACAGAGCTCGCCCAAGTTTTACAACATGGTGCGTGAGCTGGCGCAGAATGCCAATTTGCCCATGCCCAAGGTCTATATTATCGATGAAGCGCAACCGAATGCCTTCGCTACCGGACGGGATCCGGAACATGCAGCGGTGGCTGCGACCAGCGGCATTATGCGTATCCTGTCGGAACGCGAATTGCGTGGCGTGATGGCGCATGAGCTGGCACACGTAAAAAACCGTGATACCCTGATTTCGACGATTTCAGCAACGGTGGCAGGTGCCATCTCAGCCATTGCGCAGTTTGGATTGCTGTTCTCCGGTGGCGGCCGCGACAGGGGTGTGCACCCGGCGTTTGCCCTTCTGATCATGATATTGGCACCGATGGCGGCCATGTTGATCCAGATGGCTATCTCGCGCGCACGTGAATTCGAGGCCGACAAGGCTGGCGCAGAGATCAGTCGCGAGCCGGAGGCGCTGGCAAGTGCGCTGCAGAAAATACATAACTATGCACATCAAATTCCCATGGATACCGCTGAGCAGCATCCGGAAACGGCGCAGATGATGATTATCAATCCTTTATCTGCCGGTGGCCTGAAGGGCTTGTTCAGTACGCACCCCCAGACGGAAGAGCGTATCGCCAAACTGATGGCGATGGTTCCCTAGTTTGCGTATCGCTCAGAGAATTGCGGCAGATGCAGTTGGTCAGGTACTGGCTGGCCGCAATCTGTCCGGTGTGCTTGATGCTCTTTTCAGGACACATTCAAATATCACCCCGCAACAACGTGCTGTCGCCCAGGATCTGAGCTATGGCACTTTGCGTTTCTATGGCCGCATCGAGTCCATTATCGGGCAGTTGCTGGACAAGCCATTGACACACGAAGGTGTGCATCACCTGTTGCTGGTGGCGCTTTATCAGCTGCTTTATGACCGGGCTTCTGCTCACACGATTGTCAATCAGGCTGTAGAAGCGGCCGCCACTTTCAAAAAGCCCTGGGCCAAAGGCCTGGTGAATGCCGTATTGAGAAATTATCTGCGCCGGGCTGAAGAATTCGCGGAACTGGATACGCAGGATGAAGTCGCCAGATACTCCTATCCGCAATGGTGGATAGACAAACTTAAAGTGCAATATCCGCAAGCGTGGCAATCCATACTCGAGGCCGGTAATACGCATCCGCCGATGTCATTGCGCATCAATCTGAGGAAGACCACACCGCAGGATTACAGTGCATCCTTGAGTCGGCTGGAGATCGCGCATGAACTCATCGGACACCAGGCGGTGATCCTGAACAAGCCGGTGCCAGTAGATCAATTGCCCGGATTTCAGGATGGTGTGGTTTCGGTGCAGGATTATGGTGCGCAATTTGCCGCAGACTTGCTGGATGTGAAACCCGGTATGCGGGTGCTTGATGCCTGTTGCGCGCCAGGTGGCAAAACCAGTCATATCCTGGAGCTGGCGGATGTGCAGATGCTGGGGTTGGACCATGATGCAGAGCGCTTGCAGCGCGTGCAGGGCAACCTGGATCGTCTGCAGTTGAGTGCAAGACTGCAGGTGGGCGATGCTGCTAACCCGGAAGCCTGGTGGGATGGTGTGCCGTTTGACCGCATCCTGGCCGACGTGCCGTGCACGGCATCGGGTATTGTGCGCCGCCATGTCGATATCAAGTGGCTGAGACGCGAACTTGATGTGAAGGCCTTTGCTGAGCAGCAGGGCCTGATTTTGCGTAGTTTGTGGCAGCTATTGGCAAAGGGTGGTAAATTGCTTTATGCGACGTGCTCGATTTTTCATGAGGAAAATCAACGTCAAATCGAGCGATTTTTAGAGCAACATAAGGATGCCAGCCAACTGTCGTTGGAACATCCTCAAGATGGACAGCTTATACCCTGTGCACAACATGACGGCTTTTTTTACGCGCTACTACAAAAAGACTAATTTAACTGTCATCTTTCTATGTCTGCTGTGCCTGGTAACGGGCGCCTCGGCAGCGGACAGTCACTTAACCATCAAGACTGCGGAACTGGTCGCCAGCGGTGACCAATACCTGCTCAATGCCGGGCTCGAGCTGAATCTGAGCGAAGAAGTGGAAGATGCGCTCAACAAGGGCGTGCAGCTCAATTTTCTGGTGGAGTTTCAGCTGACCAGTCCTCGAGAATACTGGTTCGATGATGAAATCATCACCGTCACCAACAATATCGCCTTCAGTTATCACGCGCTTTCCCGGCAGTATCTGCTCAACCGTAACAAGCATCAGCAGTCATTTTCAACGCTCGCAGAAGCCAAAGCGGAATTCGTGCGCCTGCGTGAGTGGAAGATGTTTGACAAAAGCCTGCTGAAAGATGACAAGACCTACCTGGCGGCCTTGAGAGTGCGGCTGGATCACTCCAAACTACCTAAGCCTATACAGGTCGACGCCCTCGGCTCCGAGCAATGGAACATGATTTCACAGCGCTATCGCTGGGAACCGGCATTGACGCCATAAATCAGACTCGAACATGAAATACATCGTATTCATCTGTGCTGGCCTTGGCGTGCTGCTGCTCTATCTGTTGTCGCGCGCCAGTGCCAACACTGCAGCCGGCGGCGGCAATTACACGGTTCTGCTGGTGCTGAACATTCTGCTGGCATTGATGCTGGTTGTGCTGATCGGTATCCAGCTATGGAAGCTATACCAACAGATGCGTCGCGGTGTGATAGGCAGCCGCCTGACCTTGCGCTTACTGGGCGCATTCGCCCTGATGGCGATCATCCCCGGCATGCTGGTTTATGCAGTTTCCGTCAATTTCCTCACGCGGTCGATTGAGTCCTGGTTCAACGTCAAGGTGGAGGCAGCGCTGGATAGCGGTCTGCGTCTGGGACAGAGCACACTCGATATCATGCTGGCAGACCTGGAAGAAAAGGGGCAGAACATTGCGCTTGGGCTGGCCTATCAGTCCGGGAGCGCCCATTTCACCCTGTTGAATGACCTGCGCGAGAAAAGCGGCGTGCAGGACGCAGTGCTGCTTACCATGCAAGGCCGGATTCTGGCTTTTTCCAGCGATGACCCTACCACCTTCTTGCCGGAATTGCCGAGCGTCGCCCAACTGCGTCAGGCACGTAACCATGTCTATGGCACTATTGAGCCAATCCCGGACAAAGGCCTTTATTTGCGTGTGCTGGCCCCGGTGATCATGCAGGATATAGCAGGCGAGACACGCATCCTGCAGCTCTTGCAGCCTGTCCCCAGGGTGCTTTCGATGGCGGCCGAATCGGTGCAGGATGTCTATCAAGATTATCAGGAGCTCTCTTTCAGTCGTGAGTCGTTGAAGCAGGTGTTCTCCCTGACGTTGACACTGGTGCTGATGCTGGCGATGTTATCGGCAGTGGCGATTGCGCTGGTGCTCAGCCGCCGGCTTTCGGCACCGCTCGGTATATTGGCGGAAGGCACACGGGCGATTGCGCGTGGCGATTACAGCAGCATGTTGCCTGCGCATGGCAAGGATGAGCTGGGCATACTGGTACAGTCTTTCAACAGCATGACGCGCCAATTGGGTGAAGCTACGCAGGCGGCGGAACGTAACCGCAACCGTGTGGAGGCTGCGCGCGGCTATCTGGAAACCATACTGGCCCATCTTTCATCCGGTGTGCTGGCATTGGATGAACATGCCCAGCTGCGTACTTATAATCTTGCGGCCAACAGCATTCTGGGGGTCGACCTGGCCGAGCTGGTGAAGCAACCATTGAGCCAGCTGGCGCAACAGCAGCCGGCCCTGGAAGGTTTTGTCAGCACGGTGCTGCAGCATTTTCAGGAGCTTCAGCAGGAGTGGCAGACGGAGTTAAAAGCCCAACTGGAAATATCAGGGGCCAATGGCAAACAGATTATACTGGTGCGTGGCACCAAGCTGCCTCATGGCGCAGATGGTGGTTATGTCGTGGTTTTCGACGATATGACGACCATGGTGCAGGCACAGCGCGATGCGGCATGGGGCGAGGTAGCCAGGCGGCTGGCGCATGAGATCAAGAACCCGTTGACGCCTATCCAGCTTTCGGCTGAACGTCTGGAGCGCAAACTTGCCAGCAAGCTGGATGAGGAAGATGCAGGCTTGTTGTCACGGGCGACAAATACCATCGTCAGTCAGGTCAGCGCCATGAAAGCCATGGTTAATGAGTTTAGCGAGT
Organism: Betaproteobacteria bacterium HGW-Betaproteobacteria-8; assembly: GCA_002842135.1. The sequence continues at coordinate 8,235 of PHCD01000063.1, forward strand.
ATGCACGCGCGCCGGCGCTTAATCTGACCGATGTCGATCTCAACCGCCTGATTGAGGAAGTGCTGGCCTTGTATGAGCCGGTCGGTATCGAAATCGAAGTCAGGCTAAGTAAAGTCAAGGCACTGGTTCGGGGCGACATGACCATGTTGCGGCAGGTTTTGCACAATTTGCTGCAGAACGCGCAGGATGCGCTGGAAGGCAAGACCAAGCCGACTATTGTGCTGAGCACGGCCAAGCATGGAGAAAAAGTTCACCTCACTGTAAGTGACAATGGTGATGGTTTCCCGCCGGAAATGATGACGCGTGTATTTGAACCTTATGTCACGACAAAACGGCACGGAACTGGCTTGGGTCTGGCTATTGTGAGAAAGATCGTGGATGAGCACAAAGGGACTATCAAGATTGAAAACGGCGTGCATGGTGGCGCTTGTGTCACTATTATTTTGCCGGTAGCAGGTAAGAAGATGGAGCAAAAGCAATGACAGCAAGGCAAGTGTTGGTAGTCGATGACGAAATCGGTATTCGTGAGCTACTGAGAGATATTTTGCAAGATGAAGGCTATCAGGTTTGCCTGGCGGAAAATGCCGCAGAGGCGCGTAACTGGCGTCATCAATTGCGCCCCGACCTGGTGCTGCTGGATATCTGGATGCCCGACTGCGATGGTATTACCTTGCTGAAGGAGTGGGGTAGCGGCGGGCAATTGACCATGCCGGTAGTCATGATGTCGGGTCACGGCACCATTGATACGGCAGTGGAGGCGACGCGTATCGGCGCATTCGATTTCCTGGAAAAACCCATCGCGCTGCAGAAGTTGCTGAAAACCGTCAATGCTGCACTCAAGCATGGCGAGCAGTTGCCGCGCTCGGACGTGAGCCTGATTAGCCTGGGCAAGAGCGCCGTAATCAAGGAGTTGCGTCAGCGTCTGGAGCAGATGGCGAAATTGAAGGCGCCCTTGTTGCTGATAGGCGCCAAGGGTAGCGGTGCGGAGTTGTGCGCGCGCTTTTTGCTTCAAGCGGATACACCATGGCTGGAGTTGACGGATACCGAGCGCCTGGCCGTGGCGCCACTCGATATTCTGGAGCAGCTGCGGGGTGGCGTGCTGTTTATTCCCGAAGTTGCGGCACTCAACAAGACTGAGCAAAAAGGCCTGTTGCTCTTGGTGGCCAAGGCCGATAAATATGGCGTGAAAGCCGTTTGCGCTACGACACATGCGCTTAATCAGCTGGCAGCAGAAAACCAGTTCGAGGACGGCCTGTTGCAGGCGCTTTCAGTGGCGACGCTACGCATTCCTTCGCTGCAGGATCATCCGGAGGATATCCCCGACCTGGTGCGGGCGATGGCCACATTACTGGTAGAAACCAATGAAGCCATTTATCGCGAGTTTGATATTGCCGCATTGAATGCGCTGCGCAATACGGAATGGCCCGGCAACCTGGCGCAACTGGATAGCGCCGTTCGCAACCTGATGCAAACCAGCCTGGGTGAGAAGATCACTCTGGAAGATGTAAAACGGGTGCTTGGGCAGTTCGAGCAAATGGAACAGTTTGCGGCCAACGGCAACGGGCTGGAAAATGGCTCGGGCAACGGCGGTTTGAAAATCAATTTTGGGCAGCCTTTGCGCGAGGCCCGCGATGAGTTCGAGCGGCTCTACTTTGAGTTCCACCTGAATAATGCCGCGGGCAATATGAGCAAGGTGGCAGAGGTGGTGCAACTGGAGCGCACCCACCTTTATCGCAAGCTTAAACAGCTCGGCATCAAGATCAAACAATAGTCTGCGCCAATAGTTGCACCATTAGCGCACATCGATGACTATTGCCCGGCCCGCGCGTCTTTCCAGAATGATATTAAGCGTGGTTCCGGCTGGTTTTTCCAGGATCCAGGTCTGCGGCGTGTCGATAAAGCGCGATTGGTAAGAGGTGCTGTGGCTGGAGACCGTCGCGTCCGTAGCATCCCGGCACCAGATGATCAGAGCACCGACCTTGTCCAGCTGTACGGTGTAGGGTCCTTCGCATTCCCCCGCCTTGGAGGGTGTGCGGTGTACGACGGTATGGCGTGCGCCATCTTCTTGCGACAACTGGCTGGCGCCACGCTCGATATCATAGGCCAAACGTGTAGCCGGGTCGGTTATACAGCCAGTCAGCAAGGGGGCTGCTATGCACAACAGCAGTGTTTTCCACAGCGACATGCGTACTGGTTCTTATGTAAAGCTATAGGTCCCGGCGCTGAACGGCACGCTTGCCATGCCGCCGCAGATATTCCACTGTCCGTCTTCCTTGTGCAGCGTCAGCGCATGGCGGAAAAGCGTCTTCTCGTTTTTTCCGGCGGTTTGATAAGAGATCGGCAGCTCGATGATCACGCTTGCAAGCGTGTCGCTTGCGGCAACATGCACATGACGCGGCTCGCCCCAGCGGATGTCGTTCATGCAGCCGAAGTCCCGGCTGAAGGCTGTGCGTACTTCCTCGACCGAGCGGAAAACCTCGCCTTCGTTGGTGCCAAGCAGCATGAGCGGGCGTGAGTTTGTCAGCGCAGAGAGGCAGCCTTCGATATTCTTTTTTTCGTAGCAGTGGAGGAATTGCATGACGCTATTGAATGCAGCTTCTTCTTCGATGTGCATGACTTGCTCCTTCGCGTTCATTTGTTGCTGACAAGTATGCGCTTATTCCTCGCCGATATCTTCGTTCCACAATGCCGGGTTGTGCTCGATGAAATCCGTCATCA
>PHCD01000200.1 GCA_002842135.1 Betaproteobacteria bacterium HGW-Betaproteobacteria-8
CCATGGTGCGTGCGCAAATGTCCTTACTGCGATTTCAACTCCCATGAATCCAGACAAGACATCCCTGAAAAAGCTTATGTAGATGCGCTGATTGCAGACCTGGAGCAGTCCGTGCCAAAAGTCTGGGGCCGCAAGATTCGCAGCGTATTTTTCGGTGGCGGCACACCCAGCCTGTTCTCGCCTGAATCCATAGACCGCATCCTCAGCCAGGTGCGCATGCTGACGCCACTGGAATACGAAGCTGAAATCACGCTGGAAGCCAATCCGGGCACAGTGGATGCCGCACACTTCAAAGGCTACCGCGATGCTGGCGTCAACCGGCTCTCGCTCGGCATCCAAAGCTTCGACAATCGCTACCTTACCAGCCTCGGCCGCATCCACGATGAAAAGCAGGCACTGGACGCTGCGGAGTTAGCACTTGCTACCTTTGAAAGCGTCAATCTGGACGTGATGTATGGTCTGCCGCAGCAGAGCCTGGAAGACGCGCTGGCCGATGCCAGACGCGCTTGTGAGTTGGCTCCTGCGCACCTATCCTTCTATCACCTGGCGCTGGAACCCAACACGCCGTTTCACCGCACACCGCCCAGCCTGCCTGACGACGACACCAGCGCCGCCATGCAGGAAACCATCGAAGAGCTGCTCGCATCGCACGGGTACGAGCACTATGAAACCTCGGCCTTTGCGCAAAAAGGCAAACGCGCCCGCCACAATCTCAACTACTGGACCTTCGGCGATTACCTGGGCATAGGCGCGGGAGCCCACGGCAAACTCAGCTATCACGACAAAATCACCCGCGAAAGCCACCACAAACACCCCAGCCGTTACCTGGAAAACGCCGCCAAAGGCCAAGCCATCGACAACGAATGGACCATCAGCCAAGACGAACTGGGCTTTGAATTCATGATGAACGCCCTGCGCCTGACCGAAGGTTTCGACCTCGACCTGTTCCAGCTACGCACCGGTTTACCTATCAGCCGGATCGAACCTGCACTGAAAGTTGCACGGGACAAAGGCCTGATTACAGTAGAAAACAACCGGATCAAACCCACCTTGCTGGGTCAGCGTTTTTTGAATGAGCTGCTACAGCTGTTCCTGGTTTAAGTCTTCAGGAAAATTTCCCAATAATTTATAGGAATTCTTCCCTTTCTCTCACTGCTTGCTTCAAGTAGTTAGTTTATGAATTAGCATCTTTTGCTATTACTAATAATTAATAACAATCAACATGAAGCAATTTCAGGGGAAATCTCCGCATCTACGGATAGCGGTGACTGTTCTATTTTGCCTGCTTTCTGACTTTACTCAGGCTGGCGCGGTAATCGACCGGTCTGCGCAAGAGCAGCTCCAGCAGCAGGAGCGCGAACGTCTTCTTCGCGAAAAACAGGAATCCATACCGAACGTACGTCTGCCAGACAACGCGCCGGCACCCGCACTTATTACTTATCCTGATAACGAGTCACCCTGCTTCACCATCTCCAAGATTTCACTTATCGGCG
>PHCD01000201.1 GCA_002842135.1 Betaproteobacteria bacterium HGW-Betaproteobacteria-8
GCCAGCTATGCCACCAGCATTGCCGAAAATTTCCGCAATCAGGGCCGGCATGTATTGCTGATTATGGATTCGCTCACCCGCTATGCCATGGCGCAACGCGAAATTGCCCTGGCGATTGGCGAACCGCCTGCGACCAAGGGCTACCCGCCTTCCGTCTTTGCCAAGTTACCGGCATTGGTGGAACGCGCAGGCAACGGCAAAACCGGTGAGGGTTCGATTACGGCTTTTTACACGGTATTGACGGAAGGCGACGACCAACAGGACCCGATTGCCGATGCCGCACGCGCCATTCTTGATGGACACATTGTGCTTAACCGCTCGCTGGCGGAAGCCGGACATTACCCGGCCATCGATATCGAGCAGTCGATCAGCCGTGTGATGGTCAACATTACCGGCAAGGCGCATCAAAAAGCTGCCTTGAGACTGAAACAACTGAATTCGCGCTACACCCGCAATATCGACCTCATCAACGTAGGTGCATACGAGGCAGGTTCGGACCCTGTTCTCGATGAGGCCATTGGCAAACACGAAGAAATCGCCGCTTTCCTGCAGCAGGATATCAATGAGCGGGCAGACATCGACCACAGTATCCAGCAGCTTTCAACGTTGCTGGAAGCCTGAGTAGCCAGACAAGAGCGAATCAGATAAAAGCAAATCGGATAAAAAAGCCAGACAAGGGCAGAAAAACATGACAAAGCAGATATCCAGCGCCATTCACACCCTGATCGAGATCGCCATCAAGGAATCCAATCAGGCTGCCGAAGCATTGGGCAATGCCAACAAGCTGCTGAAAGAGAGTGAGAAGAATCTCAATATGCTGCTGGATTACCGCAACGACTATACCAACCAGCTTGCACAGAACTCACAAAAGGGCTTGTTCGCCGAGAGCTACCAGAACTTTCAAAGCTTCCTGGCAAAACTGAATCAGGCCATCACCGGTCAGCAGGCCGTAGTGGAGACCTGCAGGCAAAAGGTCGCTGACCAACGGAAATACTGGCAGGAATGCGAACGCAAAAAACTCTCTTATGGTGTGCTCGTCACGCAGGCAGAAACCAGGGCACATCGCGCAGAACTGAAAAAAGACCAGAAATTGATGGATGAACACGCCCTGCGCCAGAGCATGAAAAAAGCGCATTCACGCTAATCGAATATCAAGTATATGAGAAACCAGAAGGAATCCATGATGCAAAACCTGCCATTACTGAATACGTCGAATGCTGCTCCCAAAGCCCATACTCAGGGTGCCTCGAAATCCGGCAACATCACCGGGCAATCCGGCGAGGCCGGTACATTTCAGCAGAAACTGACGCATCAGATTCATCAAAAAAGTGAAACCCGGCAGCAGGCCCAGCAAAGTCAGAACGCCCAGAAAAGCCAGCAAAAAAATGAAGCTGCTGAAGATAAAACCATGGTGGATAAGGACACTCCCGCGGCCGACCTCATTCAACGAAAAATAAAGGGCCTTTCAGGCAAGTTGGCGCT
>PHCD01000202.1 GCA_002842135.1 Betaproteobacteria bacterium HGW-Betaproteobacteria-8
ATCGACCGGCCGGCCATCGCCGCCATATTGCCCAATCAAAAGGGCACGACCTATATGCTGGATTTGGGTGCCAATGCCGATTGCACACCGGAGCAATTACTGCAGTTCGCCGTCATGGGCGCCATGCTGGTCTCCTGCGTCGAGCACAAGGAGCGGCCTACTGTGGGTCTGCTCAATATCGGTTCGGAAGATATCAAGGGCAATGAGGTCGTCAAGCAGGCTGGGGAGTTGCTACGTGCCAGTCACCTCAACTTCTACGGCAATGTGGAAGGTACCGATATCTACAAGGGTACGACCGATGTCGTCGTGTGCGATGGTTTTGTCGGTAACGTGGCACTAAAGACCTCCGAGGGTCTGGCACAGATGATGAGCAAGTTCCTGATTGCGGAATTCAAGCGTAACTGGTTCACCAAGCTGATGGCGGTCGTGGCATTGCCGGTACTCAAGTCATTCAAGCGCCGCCTGGATCCACGTCGCTATAACGGCGCCAGTTTTCTCGGCTTGCGTGGTATCGTGGTGAAGAGTCATGGTGGTGCTGATGATTTCTCTTTCCTGCACGCTATCAAGGCCGCTACCGAAGAGGCAAGAAGCGGGGTCCTGCGCAGAATCACAGAACAGCTGGAAATCGAACATATCAAGCCGGACGCTGCTTCAACACCGTCCGCAGAATCCGCAGCGAAAGAGATTGCATGAAGTATTCACGTATCGCAGGGACCGGCAGTTATCTGCCGAGTAAGGTTTTAACCAATGCTGATCTGGAAAAGATGGTGGATACCACGGATGAGTGGATCGTCACTCGTACCGGAATCCGCCAAAGACATATTGCAGCAGAAGGTGAATTCACCAGCGATCTTTCAGTAGAGGCTGCGCGCCGCGCAATGGCAGCAGCGAATGTCAATCCGAGCGATATCGATCTGATTATCGTGGCCACCACCACGCCGGATCGCGTTTTTCCAAGTACTGCCTGTCTGGTGCAGGACAAACTTGGCATCGCCAGTTGTCCGGCTTTTGACCTGCAGGCCGTCTGCAGTGGCTTTGTTTATGCCTTGGCTACAGCCGATAATTTCATCAAGAGCGGCAGTACGAAATGTGCTCTGGTCATAGGCGCTGAAACCATGTCGCGCATTACCGACTGGACGGATCGCAGCAACTGCATTCTCTGGGGCGATGGTGCCGGCGCAGTCATTTTGAAGGCCAGTGACGAACAAGGTATCCTTTCCACACACCTGCATGCGGATGGCAGCTATGCCCATCTTTTGAATGTGGCTTGCGGTGTTTCCAAAAAGGATGGCTGCGGCACCATCTACATGGAAGGCAATTCCGTATTCAAGGTCGCCGTCAACACACTGGATGCAATCGTTGATGAAACGCTGGATGCCAATGGCCTGCAGAAATCCGATGTCGACTGGCTGGTGCCGCATCAGGCCAACATCCGTATATTGCAATCCACGGCGAAAAAACTGGGG
>PHCD01000203.1 GCA_002842135.1 Betaproteobacteria bacterium HGW-Betaproteobacteria-8
CACGCTGATGCTGGCCTCTAACAACGTGCTGTCACCAGCCAACGGCGAACCGATCATTGTGCCTTCCCAGGATATCGTGCTGGGTCTGTACTACATGACCCGTGAAAAGGTTGCTGCACGCGGCGAGGGTATGCGCTTCTCCAACGTATCCGAAGTCCAGCGCGTCTATGACAATGGCCTGATTGATCTGCATGCACGCATCACCGTGCGTATCAAAGAGTATGAAGTTGATCTCGATGGTGCCAAGCACGAGAAAATCACACGTTACGAAACTACCGTAGGCCGTGCGCTGCTGTCAGAAGTCCTGCCCGCCGGCCTGCCATTCAGCTACATTGATAAGGCGCTGAAGAAGAAGGAAATCTCACGCCTGATCAATGCTTCCTTCCGCAAGGTCGGTATTCGCGAAACCGTGATTTTTGCTGACAAGTTGATGTACACCGGCTACACCTATGCAACTCGTGCCGGTATGTCCATCAGCATTAATGACATGCTGGTTCCGCCTGAGAAAGAACAACTGATTGCTTCTGCTGACGCTGAAGTGAAGGAAATCGAAGATCAGTATGTATCAGGTCTGGTGACCCAAGGCGAACGCTATAACAAGGTGGTCGACATCTGGGGTCGTGCCGGCGATAAAGTCGCCGATGCCATGATGAAGCAACTGCGTGAAGAAGTGGTGAAGGACGCCGATGGCAATGTGATGAACGACAAGGACGGCAAGCCTATGCGTCAAGAGTCCTTCAACGCTATTTACATGATGGCCGACTCCGGTGCCCGCGGCTCCGCTGCGCAGGTACGCCAGCTGGCTGGTATGCGCGGACTGATGGCGAAGCCGGACGGTTCCATTATTGAAACGCCGATCAAGGCCAACTTCCGTGATGGTTTGAACGTGTTGCAATACTTTATTTCAACCCACGGTGCTCGTAAGGGTTTGGCCGATACTGCGCTGAAGACCGCTAACTCTGGTTACCTGACACGTCGTCTGGTCGACGTGACACAGGATCTGGTCGTCACCGAGCAGGATTGCGGCACCACTGAAGGTTTGGTGACCAAGGCCCTGATCAAGGGTGGTGAAGTGATCGAGCCATTGCATGACCGTATCCTTGGTCGTGTCGCTGCGCTGGATGTGCTGCATCCGGAAACGCAGGAAGTGGTCTATCCAGCCGGTACATTGTTGACCGAAGACGAAGTCGAGCATATTGATGCATTGGGTATCGATGAAGTGAAGGTGCGTACAGCCCTTACCTGCGATACGCGCTATGGTATCTGTGCCAAGTGTTATGGTCGTGACCTGGGTCGCGGCAGACTCATCAGCATGGGTGAGGCCGTAGGTGTGATTGCTGCGCAATCCATTGGTGAACCGGGTACCCAGCTGACCATGCGTACGTTCCACATCGGTGGTGCGGTATCGCGTACGGCATCTGTCAGCCAGGCCGAAAGCAAATCCAACGGT
>PHCD01000204.1 GCA_002842135.1 Betaproteobacteria bacterium HGW-Betaproteobacteria-8
GCGGGCGGTTTGAGGGGTTCGCTTGGAGAAGCGTATAAATTGTTACAAGGGGAGATGAACAATTGAAAGCAATTCTAAGGCAATGATGTAATTAAAATATTTCAGTGCCCAGCTGAATTGTAAGTAAACGTTACGCAATTCGTTTTTACATCCTGCAAAAGCAAATTAAATCCGGTTATTGTGGCTTTAACTGCCAATCCCCGTATAATGCAGATTTCCTGCGCCATACCAATCAGCGTAGCGGTCATTTTTTCTTACCCGATCTTTCGATCCATTATTTCGATCATACAGATCCCTTATTCGTTTGCCTCGATTGGTTTTGCTTGCTGAGCATAAGGCTGGCTTATAAAACCCTTTGGGAGTTTACACATTGTCTACAGAAGTTACTTTCGCCAGTTTGAACCTGGCTGAGCCTATCATGCGTGCCATCAATGACGCTGGTTACACCACCCCCACCCCGATCCAGGCCAAGGCCATTCCGCAAGTACTGAGCGGTGGCGACCTGCTCGCCGGCGCACAGACCGGCACCGGCAAAACCGCAGGCTTCACCCTGCCTTTGCTGCATCTGCTGCACAACAAACCCACAACCAACAAAGCTGGCCAACCGCGCTGCCTGATCCTGACACCTACACGCGAACTGGCTGCCCAGGTTGAAGAGTCGGTACAGACCTACGGCAAATACCTGCCGCTAAAATCCATGGTGATGTTTGGCGGCGTCAATATCAACCCGCAAATCACACGCCTGAAGAAGCCGCTGGATATTCTGGTGGCTACTCCGGGCCGCCTGCTCGACCACGTCGGGCAAAAGACCGTTGACTTGTCGGCGATCGAGATCCTGGTGCTGGATGAAGCCGACCGCATGCTGGACATGGGTTTCATACGCGACATCAAGAAGATACTGGCCTTGCTGCCGAAACACCGCCAGAACCTGCTGTTCTCCGCCACTTTCTCGGACGAGATCAAGGAACTGGCCGACGGCCTGCTGAACAATCCGGGCTTCGTCGAAGTGGCCCGCCGCAACACCGCTTCAGAACTGGTCGAGCAAACCGTACATCTGGTCAACCAGAGCCATAAGCGCGACCTCATGAGCCATTTGATCAAACACCATGACTGGAAACAAGTACTGGTGTTCACCCGGACCAAGCACGGTGCCAACCGCCTTGCGGAAAAACTGGTGAAGGATGGCATTGAAGCCGCCGCGATCCACGGTAACAAGAGTCAGGGTGCACGCACCAAGGCGCTTGCTCAGTTCAAGGATGGCAGCATGCGTGTACTGGTGGCGACCGACATCGCCGCCCGCGGCTTGGATATCGACCAGTTACCACAGGTCGTGAATTTCGAATTGCCCAATGTAGCGGAAGATTATGTACACCGTATCGGCCGTACCGGCCGTGCCGGCAGCACAGGTGCTGCCGTATCGCTGGTCGACCATGAAGAAATCAAACTGCT
>PHCD01000205.1 GCA_002842135.1 Betaproteobacteria bacterium HGW-Betaproteobacteria-8
CAGATAACCGTTTTTGTAGATGTCGCCGAGCGCACGCATGATGTCGGCCTCGGTCCTGAAATCCATGGTCAGGTAGGGATGATCCCAGTCGCCAAGCACGCCAAGGCGGATGAAATCGGCCTTCTGCCGTTCCACCTGCTGTTTGGCATATTCGCGGCACAACTCGCGGAATTTGGCTGGATCGATATTCTTGCCGTGATTCTTTTCCACCACCAGTTCAATCGGCAGGCCGTGACAATCCCAGCCCGGCACATAAGGCGCATCGAAGCCCGACAGCGTCTTGGACTTGATGATGATGTCCTTCAGGATCTTGTTGACCGCATGACCGATGTGAATATCGCCGTTGGCATAGGGCGGGCCGTCGTGCAGCACGAATTTTGGCGCGCCCTTGCGCGCTGTGCGAATGCGTTCATACAGCTTTTTCTGCTGCCATGCCTTCAGCCATTGCGGCTCGCGCTTGGCCAGATCGCCACGCATGGGAAAAGCAGTTTCAGGTAAATTCAGTTTATATTTGGCGTTTTTTTCGTCGGTCATGTGTCGTACTTAAAATATTCACGCGCTTTTTGCGCGTCGCTGGCTATCCAGGTTTTCAGGGTTTCAATATCGGCAAACTTCATCTCGTCGCGGATCTTGTGCAAAAAATGCACGCGTACATGCTTGCCATAAATATCCTGTTGAAAATCAAACAGGTGTACTTCCAATGTAGGCTTGCCGCCTTGTTTTACGGTGGGACGCACACCGAGGCTGGCAACGCCGGGCAGAGGCGACTCTGCCAAACCTTCCAATTTTACCGCATAGACCCCAAAAAGCGGCGGCCTATCGTGCAACATATGGATATTTGCCGTCGGATAGCCCCAGGTTCGACCCACTTTGTCGCCATGCACGACCTTGCCGCTGATCGTGTAGGGGCGCCCCAGCAGTTTTTCCGCACGCACCAGATCGCCCTGGGCCAGAGCCTCGCGCACTGCCGTGCTGGAAACACGACGCTGATCCAACATGACATCCGGCAGACTGATGATCTGGAAGCCGGCACTGACAAAATCCGCCTGCGCACCGCGCCGGCCGGCGCCGAAACGGAAATCCTCACCGACCAGCACCGCCTTGACGTTCATAGCCTGGCGCAGAATCCTCCGCATGAAATCCTCGGCGCTGACCTCGGCGAAACGCCGGTTGAAATGGCAGACATAGGCATACTCGACACCCGCCTCGGCAAACAATTCGAGTTTCTCGCGCAGGGAACTCAGGCGTGTCGGCGCATTGCCCGGCGTGAAGAACTCGCGCGGATGCGGCTCAAACGTCATCACCGCTGCTTTCAGCCCCTGGCTTTGTGCGGTTCCAATGAGTTTGGCCATCATGGCCTGATGCCCGAGATGCATGCCGTCGAAATTGCCGATGGCAAGCGCCAGAGGGCAGCCGTCAGCCTGGTGAAAATGGCGGAATATACGCA
>PHCD01000206.1 GCA_002842135.1 Betaproteobacteria bacterium HGW-Betaproteobacteria-8
CCGCACCAGTTGTTTGCCAGTGAGCGCAAGCCATCGTTGGCCGACTCCAGTGCGGGCGGCATGATATTGGCCAGTCTTGGCCTGATGGCATTGATCGTACGCCGCCGTATTGGCATGTAGCAGTTTGCTTGAATGGGTGCACTACACCCGTAATGGAAAAAGGCCCATTTCGGGCCTTTTTCTTTGTAGTTTATTTCTGGCCGCCTTCTGGTCAGCCAGAGTTTGGCTCTAGTGCTGTCTTTGCAGTTGATGATCCGGATTGATGCTGAATTTGCGCAGGCTCGTAACCAGGGGCAGTGCGAACAGTGCGCCGAGAACGTCGGCCAGCAGGTCATCGAAACCGGCCTGGCGGCCTGCCAGGAATGTCTGATGTATCTCGTCAGCGGCACCCAGCGAGACCGCGAGAATGAATACCAACGGCAGTGATAGTGCCGGGAAGGAGAGGCCGGCCAGCAGGGTAATGGTGCCAAAGACGATCAAGTGTGCCACCTTGTCCCAAGGGGCGGAAAACAGTTCGCCGGCGCCCGGCATGGTGCCGCCGATGAAGATGCCGACGAGGATCAGCACAAAGGCGATCGAAGTGATGGTTCGTATGGTCGTTGATTTAGTAAGCATTGATTTAGCAAGCTTTGATTTAATAAGCGCCATTCTGTCCTTTCAGTACTACCAGTACAGTTTTGAAAATAATATAGACATCGAGTTTCGGGCTCCAGTTGCGCAGGTAGTCGATATCATAATCGATGCGCGCCTTCATCTTGTCCAGCGTTTCCGTTTCGCCGCGCAGGCCATTGACCTGCGCCCAGCCGGTGATGCCGGGCTTGACCTTGTGGCGCACCATGTAGCCCTTGATCAGTTTGCGGTACATCTCATTGTGCGCCACGGCATGCGGGCGCGGCCCGACGATACTCATGCGACCCTGCAGCACGTTGATGAATTGCGGCAGCTCATCCAGTGAGGTCTTGCGCAGAAAAGCGCCGAAAGGCGTGATGCGCTGGTCGCCCTTGGTCGCCTGGGTGACTTTGGCGCCATCCTCGCAGACGCTCATGGAGCGGAACTTGTAAACAAGGATCTCCTCGCCGTACAAGCCGTATCTGCGCTGCTTGAAGATGACCGGGCCGGGCGAGCTGAGCTTGACGCCGATGGCGATGGCAACCAGTAGCGGCGAGATCGGCACCAGGATGGCCAGCGAGAACAGGATGTCCGCCAGACGTTTGATCAGACCATTGAAGCCGGTGAACGGTGTTTCACAAACGGCCACCACCGGAATGTCCTCGATCTGGCCTGCACGCGCCTGGATCAGGTCGGCATGGAAGATATCCGGAACAAAATAGATGGACGCCGTAGTGTCCTTCAGTTCATCCAATAACTGCATGATCTGTTCCTGATTGCTTGCCGGCAGGCAAAGGTAAATGACATTGACCTTGTGCGTTTTGACGAACTCG
>PHCD01000207.1 GCA_002842135.1 Betaproteobacteria bacterium HGW-Betaproteobacteria-8
GAACTTCATGTTGCGTACCCTCTATCCTGAAGCGCGCATGATCGATGCGGCCGACTCATTCGAGTTCGGCTGGAAAGTCAGCCGTCTGGTTGAAGTGGCGCCGAACGGTTGGCTGGAAACCGGCAAGATGGATGCGAACAGCAAGGCCAGCTTTGACAGCAAGACCGATATCCCGGGCCCGATCAATATTGCCGTGGCGCTGGAGCGCGAGTATGGCAAGAAGGGCCAGCGCGTCGTCATTGTCGGTAACGGCAACTTCCTGGCGAATACCTTTATCGGTAACGGCGGCAACCTCGACTTCGGTATCAATATCGTCAACTGGCTGGCTGGCGATGATGACCTGATCACCATCCTGCCCAAGCCGCTGAAGGATGTGAACGTGGTGATTCCGAGCGATCCATGGAACAGGTTCCTGACCATGCTGATCTTCTTCGGATTCCGTCTGGTACTGCCTATCGTGTTGCTGGTGGCAGGTGTATTAATCTGGTGGAAACGTCGTAAAGCATGATTAAACGCTGGCTGGTAAATCTCGGGCTGCTATTGCTGATAGCAGGTATCGTCGCTTTTCTCTATCTGCGTCCGCAGCCTGAAGTGGTCGGACCGACTGCCCATGAAATATCGGACTTGAAGCTGGGTGATTTCTCCCGTTTGAGTATCGAGTTCCCTGCCAAGGCACCGGTCACCTTCGAGAAGGTTGATGGTTATTGGCATCTGACCCAGCCGTACAAGGCTCGTGCTGACCAGCCATCGGTGCAGCGTATCCTGTCCATCGTGGCAGCGGCCAGCACAGAGAAGTTTCCGGGTGATGATCTGGAAAAGTATGGCCTGGACCAACCCAAGCTGAAACTCAGGCTGGATGACCACGAGTTCCTGTTTGGTACCTATAACCCGGTGAGCAGCGAGCAGTATGTCGCCTATCAGGATGCCGTTTATCTGCTGGATCCAACCTATAGCGAGTCCGCAGGTACGCAAGTGCTGGAAATGATAGACAAGAAGCCATTGAAGCCTACGGAAAAGATCGCCGGTTTCGATTTTTCCTGGCTGGAGCAGTGGGAAGATATACGCCTGAATGTGGATCTGCAGGACGGCAAGTGGAAGGCGTCGGCCGAGAATGCCAAGCCGATTCAGGATGAAATGAATGAGTGGCTGGAGGTGACCTGGATACAGTCGCCTGCCAAGTCGGTCGAGCCGTACAAGCCTGACTATAAAACCACTTATCCTTCATTCGAGGTCAAGCTGGAAGGTGGCGGCAAGGTGCATTTCGACAAGATCCAGGAGTCTCCCGAGCTGTTGCTTGGCCGTCCGGACGAGGGGCTGATCTATCATTTTGCGCCTGATATCGGCTTTGCCATGCTCAATCCGCCGGTGCATATCCCGAAGGAAGAGTAATCCTGGAAACCGCAGTTGACCGCTCGCCTTGCGCTTGAATGCCCCG
>PHCD01000208.1 GCA_002842135.1 Betaproteobacteria bacterium HGW-Betaproteobacteria-8
GCACTTCGCCACGCTTCAGCTCGATCACCACGCGCATGCCGGATTTATCCGATTCATCGCGCAGGTCGGAGATGCCCTCGATCTTCTTCTCGTTGACCAACTCCGCGATCTTTTCGATCAGCGTCTTCTTGTTGACCTGATACGGCAGTTCATCAATGATGATGGCCTGGCGATCACCCTTGCCAATATCCTCGAAATGCGTGCGGCCGCGCATGACCACACGACCGCGACCGGTACGGTAACCTTCCTTGACCCCCACGGTACCGTAGATGATGCCGGCAGTCGGAAAGTCAGGTGCCGGAATGATGTCTATCAGTTCATCTACCGAAGTTTCCGGATTCTGCAGCAACAGCAGACAGGCATCCAGCACCTCATTCAGGTTATGTGGCGGGATATTGGTCGCCATGCCAACTGCAATGCCGGAACTGCCATTGATCAACAGGTTGGGGATACGTGCCGGCATGATGAGCGGCTCGTGCTCGGAGCCGTCATAGTTGGGACCGAAATCCACGGTCTCCTTGTCGATATCCGCCAGCAACTCGTGCGCGATTCGCGCCATGCGGATTTCGGTATAACGCATCGCCGCGGCGTTATCGCCGTCGACCGAACCGAAGTTACCCTGTCCATCCACCAGCATGTACCGCAATGAAAAATCCTGCGCCATACGGACGATCGTGTCATAGACGGCCGTATCACCATGCGGGTGATACTTACCGATAACGTCACCAACAATACGCGCAGATTTCTTGTAGGCACGGTTCCAGTCATTACTGAGCTCGTGCATGGCATAAAGAACTCGCCTGTGCACCGGCTTAAGACCGTCACGCACATCAGGCAAGGCACGACCCACGATCACGCTCATGGCGTAATCGAGATACGACCTGCGCATCTCGTCTTCAAGGCTGATAGGAAGGGTTTCTTTTGCGAATTGTTCCATATTGGCTATCGGCTTAACTGGTGACTTAAAGGTAGGGATTCTAGCATGATACGACCATCAAATCATGCCTGATTGCAACTGACTTCACGCCTTTGCCGGCGCGGCTTCCAATGAATTTCTGACGGGCCTGCCAGCACAGAAAAAAACAGCCTGTCACCGACTGACGAAAACATGCCCGGGTAAAACAGAAACGGGGCAATTTGCCCCGTTTCTGTTTATAAGCAAGTCCAGCGTATGCTGACAGAATTTTGCATCAACCACCTGCCGGCCATATGCATTTTCCTTGATCTCGCACTGCGATGATCAGGACACCCTCAATCATCAACTGCCAATTGCAATTACTCGCCGAACTTCTTGCGAGCTTCAGCTAGCGCATGCCTGATACTTGCCCAAGCCTCATCACCGCCTTTGCGCAGCTCCTGCCAGGCATCTCCGGCCGAGTCCTGGATCTCCTTCAGCTTGATTCTGGCTTCGTCACGCTTGGCACGCAACAG
>PHCD01000209.1 GCA_002842135.1 Betaproteobacteria bacterium HGW-Betaproteobacteria-8
AAATCCGGTACCCGCGAATTTTTCAATGCCTTGAGCGGTGACCAGGTCAAGGATGCGAACCTGATCGGTCAGTTCGGCGTTGGGTTTTATTCCTCTTTCATCATCGCGAACAAGGTCACGCTGGTCACCCGTCGCGCTGGCAGCAGTGAAGCTGTGCAGTGGGAATCGTCAGGTGAGGGCGACTACACGCTGTCTGCCACTGACAGGGCGACACGAGGCACCGATATCATCCTGCATCTGCGTGATGGTGAAGACGAGTTCCTCAACGACTGGAAACTGAAGACCATCATCCGCAAGTATTCCGATCACATCACGCTGCCTATCATCATGAAGAAGTCCGAGTGGAAGGACGGCGAACAGGTGCCGACCGATGAGGATGAAGTGGTGAACAAGGCCTCGGCACTGTGGGCTCGCAGCAAGAACGAGATCACTGATGAGGATTACAAGGAATTCTACAAGCACGTTTCGCACGACTTCGAGGACCCGTTGGCCTGGAGCCACAATCGTGTGGAGGGCAAACAGGAATACATCTCGCTGCTCTATATCCCGACCAAGGCGCCGTTTGATCTTTATGATCGCGAACGTCGTCACGGCATCAAACTTTATGTGAAGCGTGTCTTCATCATGGAGGATGCCGAGAAGCTGATGCCGCAATACCTGCGTTTCGTCCGCGGCGTTATCGACAGCGCCGACCTGCCCTTGAATGTCTCGCGTGAGATTCTTCAGCACAGCAAGGATATCGATGCCATCAAGGCGGGCTCGGTGAAGAAAGTGCTGGGCCTGCTGGAAGATCTGGCGGAAAACCAGCCGGAGCAGTACGGCAAGTTCTGGAACGAGTTCGGTCGCGTGCTGAAAGAAGGTCCGGGCGAAGACTTCAGCAACAAGGACAAGATTGCTGGGCTGCTACGCTTTGCCTCCACACACCTCGATACCGAGGAGCAGGTAGTCTCGCTGAAGGCCTATATCGAGCGCATGAAAGAAGGCCAGGACAAGATATACTACATTACCGCTGACAGTTTTGCCGCGGCGAAACACAGTCCGCATCTGGAGATCTTCCGCAAGAAGGGCATAGAAGTGCTGCTGCTGTCTGACCGTGTCGATGAATGGATGCTGGGTAGCCTGAGTGAGTTCGATGGCAAGCAATTGCAATCCGTTGCCAAGGGCGATCTGGATCTGGGCAAGCTGGAAGACGAGGCCGAGAAGGAACAGCAGAAAAAGGTCGAGGATGAGTGCAAGTCACTGGTTGAGAAGATTCAGGCGACGCTGGGCGACAGGGTGAAGGAGGTGCGCGTGACGCATCGCCTGACCGATTCACCGGCATGCTTGGTGGCAGGTGAACATGACCTGTCCGGCAATCTGGAGCGCATGCTGAAAGCGGCCGGGCAAAAGACGCCGGACTCCAAGCCTGTGCTGGAAATCAATCCGG
>PHCD01000064.1 GCA_002842135.1 Betaproteobacteria bacterium HGW-Betaproteobacteria-8
CTTGGAATCGACCAGCACCGAACGACGCACCTTGTCCGACCAGTAGTCATAATGGGCGATACGGCGCAGCGAGGCCTCGATACTGCCGATCACCAGCGGTACATCGGGATAGGCTTCACGGCAGCGTTGCGAATAGACCAGTACCGCACGATCCGGACGTTTGCCGCCCTCGGCATTTGGTGTATAGGCATCATCCGAGCGGATCTTGCGGTCAGCAGTATAGCGATTGACCATGGAATCCATGTTGCCGGCCGTGATGCCGAAATAGAGGTTGGGCTTGCCCAGTTTCTTGAACGGCTCGGCCGACTGCCAGTCCGGCTGCGCTATGATGCCGACGCGAAAACCCTGCGCTTCCAGCAGACGCCCGACCAGCGCCATGCCAAAGCTCGGGTGATCGATATAGGCGTCGCCGGTGACCAGAATGATGTCGCAGCTGTCCCAGCCCAGCGCATCCATTTCGGCGCGGCTCATGGGCAGGACGGGTGCTGTACCGAAGCGTTTTGCCCAGTACGGCCGGTAGCTGTTGATGTGTCTAAGACTTTGCATAAGTTGACTATTTTACTCTGGATTCAGCATTGCTCAAAACGCGATTGGGCAAGGGTTTGCCAGCTTTTGTCAGGTTCCTGAATAAAATTTGTTTGCACATGGTTGTTATGAAACAATAAGGCACTTCTCAATCTGAATCACATAGCCTAACTACACAGCCAGTTGTGCCTATCCTGAAAAAATTCTCGACACTCTGGCGCTTCTTACTGCCAGTCCTGACTTTGTTAGCAATCTCTGCCATCGCACTGATGTGGCGGCAGACAACTCAGCAACTGGACGCTATCGAGCGGGGAGCAAAAGACCAGGCGCAGTCTCTCTCTCGCCTGCTGCTTGTCACCGACACCCTTGTTTCCGAACAAGTCGATGCCGCTATCACCCTGCTGAAAGACCGCAGCGCTACTTTAGGCAGTCCAAGACTGGATGGCACCATCAGGTTGAACCAATTGGAACTGCCGAACTTGAAACTCGGCGACACACCGGTTGCGGCTTCCAATGAACTGGTAGACAGCATCACTGACCTGTTCGGCGGCACTGCCACCATTTTCGTCAAATCCGGTGACGCATTCTTCCGGGTTACCACCAACATCAGGCAGGCGGACGGCAGCCGTGCACTCGGCACACAGCTCGCTCCTGACGGCAAAGCCATACGTGCCATCAGCCATGGCGACTCTTTTCATGGCTTGGTGCAGATTCTCGGGCAGCCCTATCTCGCACACTACGAGCCGATTACAGATATCCATGGTGAGGTAATAGGCGTTTGGTATGTAGGATATAAAATCGACATGCAGGTTATTCGAGAAGCTGTTGAGAATTCGCACTATTTATCCAGCGGCTTTGCCGTCGTAGTGGATGAAAATCAACATGCAATATTCACATCCAGCCACGCTCCCATAGAAGTCATCGACGAATTCCTGCTTTCGCCCCCGGATGACTGGAAAATTGTGGAAGAACATCTGGAGCCATGGGATTTCCGCATCGTCGTTGCCTACCCCTTGTCCGAAGCTTATACGGCCGGATGGGCAAACTCCATCCTGCTGATCAGCGAAACCACACTGCTCGGCCTGCTGTTACTTGCGGTCATTCTCTGGCAGTTAAGGCGGCTGGTGCTGGATCCCATAGGGACAGATCCGGCACAAGCCATCGAGATAGTGCAGAAGATCGCCGATGGTGATCTCAGGCAGGACGGCCTGACCGCAAAATCAGGCACGTTAATGGCCAATGTCCTGAACATGCGCAAGAAACTGCAAAAAACACTGCATGCCCTGCAAAAGAATGCCGATGACCTGCGACTCTCAGCCAGTGTGTTCGAGCATGCCCATGATGGAATCTTTATTACCGATGCAAATTCACAGATCATCGAAGTCAATCCGGCATTCTCCGAAATCAGCGGCTACAGCCGTGAAGAAGCCATTGGCAAATTCCCGGGCGAACTGAACTTTGCCTGCAATGAACAGCAATTCTTCGACCATCTCTGGCAGGACGCGGCAAGTGCAGGTGACTGGAAAGGTGAAAGCCATAACCGGCGCAAGAATGGCGAGAGCTATATCTCGTCGCTGGACCTGTTTGTGGTCAGGGATGACAAAAAACAGGTAAGCCAATATGTCGGCGTGTTTTCTGATATCACAGCTGACAAGGCGCATCGGGAAAACCTCGAGTACCTGGCATATCACGACTCGCTGACCCAGTTGCCAAACCGTACATTATTGGCCGACCGCCTGCAGCATGCGCTTGCCCATGCCCAGCGCATGCATGAAGTACTTGCCGTCTGTTATTTTGACCTGGATGACTTCAAGGAAGTCAACGACCAACATGGTCATGCAGCCGGCGATAACCTGTTGGTGCAATTCGCCAGCCGCATGCGTAGCTGCCTGCGCGAAACGGACACCATTGCCCGCATGGGCGGCGACGAATTTGCCCTGCTACTCTGCGGCTTGAATTCGGTCGAAGAGTGCAACCTTGCACTGGAACGCCTGCTGGTAGCCATCCATGCACCTTTTGACCTGGGTGGCATCTCAGCCAGTGTTTCCGCCAGTATCGGCTATACCGTTTTCCCTTCGGACAACTCGCCCCCCGACACGCTATTGCGGCATGCCGACCATGCGATGTACCAAGCCAAACTCAATGGCGGGCGCTGTTATCACCTGTTTGATGCAGAGCATGACCGCTTCACACGTGGGCAGCGGCAGGAACGTGAGCGGATTGAAGCCGCACTCCAGGCTAATGAGTTCCACCTCTACTACCAGCCCAAGGTGGATATGCAGCATGGGAACGTTGTCGGCCTGGAAGCCCTGATTCGCTGGCAACATCCCGAACTTGGCTTGCGTTTGCCGGGCGAGTTCCTGCCGCAAATCGAAAATACGGACTTCATTATCAGGCTCGGCGAGTGGGTGATCCTGCAAGCACTGCGTCAGATGCGGGAATGGCAGGAACACGGCCTGCGCATCTCGGTAAGCATCAACATCGCTGCACGGCACTTGATGCAAACCAACTTTGCTGCACGCCTGGCAGAACTGCTGGGCGCTTATCCGGATGTCAGCGCTAGCATGCTCGAGCTCGAAATTACCGAGACCGCAGTGATTGAGGATATTTCCGGCGCTACCCAGACCATGCACAATTGCAGGAAACTTGGCGTCACGTTCGCGCTGGACGATTTCGGTGTCGGCTATTCCTCCCTGACCTATCTGCGGCGCCTGCCCATAGACATTATCAAGATCGACCAGTCCTTTGTGCGCGACATGCTGCACGACACCGATGACCGGGCCTTGATTGCCGGTATCATCAGCCTCAGCCGTGAATTCAACCGTGGAGTAGTGGCAGAAGGGCTGGAAACTGCCGAGCATGGCGTGCAACTGTTGCGCATGGGCTGCAATGTGGCACAAGGCAACGGTATCGCTCGCCCGCTGGCCGCCGACCGGGTCGAGCAATGGATTTCATCCTACCAGCCCGACAAGAACTGGAAGCAGGCAAACTGGCAACTGATCCATCATCCCTATAAATGATCCATGCCTTGCTGTACTCCCCATTCATCTTGATCGTTGATATACATTACAGATGTGAGTAAGCGATATATACAATTACCGGCCGGACGCGTTCTCGTGCTGGATGGCCATACGCCTTTCCCCCCGGTCGAAGACGCGCTGACCGAACCCAACGGCCTGCTGGCCATAGGCGGCGATTTAACGGCCGAACGCCTGCTGGATGCCTACACCCACGGCATTTTCCCCTGGTTCAGTGCAGGGGAGCCCATCGTCTGGTGGAGCCCCGATCCACGCATGGTACTGTATCCCGGTGAACTCAAAATCTCCCGGTCGATGTCCAAACGATTGAAGCGCAAGGACTATGAGGTGCGCTTCAACACCAGTTTCCGCCAAGTGATGCAGGCCTGCGCCGAAATAAACCGGCCCGGGCAGGATGGCACCTGGATTACAGACGAGATGATAGACGCCTATTGCGCATTGCATGTCTCCGGCCATGCCATGAGCGCTGAAACCTGGATGGGGGACAAATTGGTCGGCGGCCTTTACGGCGTAAGGATAGGCAAGATGTTCTATGGCGAATCCATGTTCCACCACGTGACAGATGCCTCAAAGATTGCCTTTATTCATCTTGTGCAGGAACTGCAAAGGCAGAACTTCGGGCTTCTGGATTGCCAGATGAAAACCAGCCACCTCGCATCGCTGGGCGCACGCGAAATCCCGCGCAAGGAATTTTGCCGGCTGGTGTCGAAATTGATACAGTACTCATGAAATGGGGCAGCTATCATGACCTTACCTAACGATGCACCGCTGCAAAAAATCCAGTTTTATGTCACTACGCCCTACAGTTGCGGCTATCTGCAAGGCAGGCTGGCGCAATCGCTGATCGCCACGCCACACCACCTGATCGATGCCCAGGCCTACAGCAGCCTTATCCAACTCGGCTTCAGACGCAGCGGGAAGTTCGCCTACAGACCGCACTGCGAAAATTGCGAAGCCTGCATCCCGGTACGTATCCCCGTCGCCGAGTTCACGCCGAGCCGCAGCCAGCGCCGCGCCAGGAAACAGCATCAAAACCTGACGGCAGCCATCATTCCCATTGCTTACAGCGATGAACACTTTGCGCTGTACCAGGCCTATCAACTGGCCAGACACAGCGAGGACAACGCAGAGCAGGATACGGTCGAGCAATATCGCAACTTCCTGGTACAGAGCAATGTGGAATCCGTGCTGGTAGAGTTCCGGCTTGATGGTTTGTTGAAAATGGTCAGCGTCGTCGATATCGTGCGCGATGGCATCTCTGCGGTATACACCTTCTACGATACCAGCGATGAAAACTGCAGCTATGGCACCTTCAACATCCTCTGGCTCAATGACTGGGCCCTGCAACAAGGCAAAAAATACCTGTATCTGGGTTACTGGATCGCGCAAAGCCGGAAAATGGCTTACAAACAGAACTTCTCACCGTTGGAAGCACTGTCGGGAGGCGAATGGATACCGGTCGGGGACTTGCATCAAAAATAATTTCAGCAACTTTGAACCAAGCGAACATATAAGAATCTATTCACTGTCATCTCCCTGCAAGCGGCGTTTTGATGCAGCTTAAATCTGCATTAAAGCGCCGTTTTTGCGTCAGCATTCTCCACACCTCGCTCCGACTCAAGCTCTAATTCCGCTATATCTGCGTGATACAATCGGCTTTTAAGTCACAGGTTGCTCAGGTTTGAATTCCTCGGGTTTGAAAAAACTGGTTATTTTTGGCGTAGGCCTGATAGGTGGTTCGCTAGCGCTGGCGCTCAAACGGCAGATGCCGGCACTTCATATTACCGGCGTAGGACGCAACGGCGAAAGCCTGCAAACCGCAATCGACCTTGGCGTCATTGACGAGATGGCGGCATCGGCAGAACTTGCCGTGCAAAACGCCGACATCATCGTTATTGCTGTACCTGTCGCGCAAACGCCCAACATTCTGAAACTCATCGCACCACATCTCGGCACCGGGACCGTAATCACCGATGTCGGCAGTACAAAATCCGATGTCATCGACTACGCGGCCGCGATACTGGGCAATCAATTTTCACAGTTCGTTCCGGGCCACCCCATCGCAGGCGCAGAAAAAAGCGGCGTCACAGCGGCTCGTCCAGACCTGTTCGATGGCAAGAATGTCGTTCTGACCCCTACGGCGGAAACCAGCAGCCAGGCCCAGAACAGAATCAGGGAAATGTGGATTCAGGCAGGTGCCAAAGTCGCCGAAATGTCTGCCAGTCACCATGACCAGATTTTCGCTGCGGTCAGCCACCTGCCCCATCTTCTCGCTTTTGCCCTGGTCGACGACCTCGCATCGCGACCGAACGCTGAAGAGTTATTCACCTTTGCCGCTGGCGGCTTCCGCGATTTCAGCAGAATCGCCGGCAGCTCGCCTGAAATGTGGCGTGATATCAGCCTGGCTAACCGCACTGCCTTGCTGAGCGAAATTGATGCCTACCAGGCTTCGCTGGGCCAGTTGCGTGAATTGCTGGAGAATCGTGATTCCAAAGGCCTGCAATCGCTGTTCGAAAAAGCCAGCCAGACGCGTAACGCCTGGGGGGCGAATCCATCAAACAAACCTCGCCCGGCATAGTTGCCACACATAATTGCCAAGCATAATCCAGATGCAGACACTCAAACTTAAACCCGTAAGCCGCGCGGCAGGGGAAATCACACTTCCGGGTTCCAAAAGCATTTCCAACCGCACGCTGCTGCTGGCGGCCCTGGCCGAAGGAACAACCAACATTCACGCCCTGCTGTCTTCCGATGACGTCGACCGCATGCTGGATGCGCTGAAACTGCTAGGTGTCGCCCTGCAACAAACCGCTGAGCACGATTGGCGAGTCACAGGCACCGCAGGAAAAATACCGAACCGGCAGGCCGAACTGTTCATGGGCAATGCCGGCACGGCGATTCGCCCGCTGACTGCCGCCCTGGCCCTGTCTTCCGGAGACTACACTTTATCCGGTGTGCCGCGCATGCATGAACGCCCCATCGGCGACCTGGTCGATGCCCTGCGCCAAGCCGGTGCCAATATCGAATACTTGGGCAACCCCGGCTTTCCGCCGCTGCATATCTCACCGGCAGAGATCAATGTCAGCCAGCCGATCCGCATACGCGGCGATGTCTCCAGCCAGTTCCTGACCGCCCTGCTCATGGCGCTGCCTCTCACCGGCAAAGCGGCACAGATTGAAGTCATCGGCGAACTGATCTCCAAGCCCTATATCGAGATCACGCTTAACCTGATGCAACGTTTCGGAATAAATGTGCAGCGCGACGGCTGGCAGCGCTTCAACATACCGGCCAACAGTGTTTACCAGAGTCCGGGCAACATCTACGTCGAGGGTGATGCCTCTTCCGCATCCTATTTCCTCGCTGCCGGTGCAATCGGCAAAGGCCCGGTACGGGTTTACGGCATCGGCCGCGACAGCATCCAGGGCGACGTCCGCTTCTGCGAGGCCCTGGAACTGATGGGCGCAAAGATTACTTACGGCGACAACTGGATAGAAGCCAGCGCGCCTGCAGGCAAACTGAAAGCCATCGACCTGGACTGCAACCATATTCCCGATGCCGCCATGACACTGGCAACAGCAGCACTGTTCGCCGATGGCCCAAGCCGGCTGCGCAATATCGCCAGCTGGCGCGTGAAGGAAACCGACCGCCTCAGCGCCATGGCCGCGGAACTGCGCAAACTCGGGGCCATCGTGGAAGAAGGTCCGGACTACCTGCAGATCACACCGCCGCAAACGATAACGCCAAATGCAGCTATCGACACCTATGACGACCACCGCATGGCGATGTGTTTCTCGCTGGTTGCCTTGGGCGACACCCCCATCACCATCAACGAGCCCGAATGCGTGGCCAAGACTTTCCCGGATTATTTCGAACGTTTTGCCACCATCTTGCATGACTGAGCCAGGTGATGCCACCTGCCCCAGATCAGCAAACAGATCAACAATAAGCATTCCAGATATATGAGCCAACCAGAGATTATTCCTGTCATCGCAATTGATGGCCCTTCCGCTTCCGGTAAGGGCACGGTCGCACAGCGCGTCGCCAAGGCGCTGGGCTATCATTACCTGGATTCCGGGGCGCTATACCGGCTGGTTGCGCTGGCAGCAAAAACCCGCAACATCTCCTGGCAGGATGCCAAAGCGCTAGCAGAAATGGCGGCAACACTGGATATCCGTTTCGAGGACGAGCGGATTCTGCTGGACGGCGCAGATGTCAGCGATGAAGTACGCTCCGAAGAAATGGGCAAGGGTGCCTCGGAAGTGGCAGTGCACGCCGAACTCAGAGCCGCACTGCTGGACCTGCAGCACAGTTTCCGCCAGGCACCGGGACTGGTCGCGGATGGCCGGGATATGGCAACCGTGGTTTTCCCCGATGCGATGACCAAAATCTATCTTACGGCCAGTGCCGAGGTGAGGGCGGAACGCAGATATAAGCAGTTGATGCAGAAAGGAAAGCATGCTAACCTGCACGACATTCTGCACGATTTGCAGCAACGTGACGCCAGAGACAGTCAACGCTCCGCCGCCCCATTGCAACAATGCAAAGAGGCCCGGCTGCTGGAGACCAGTCAGCTGACTATTGAAGAAGCTGTCCGCTTTGTTCTCGACGCAGCCAGTGAACGCCTGAAATAGAAAATCTCGACGTTGTTATTTGTATAACAACATCAACGTGTTAGAATGAACATTATGGTGCCGTAAACCCCAAAGGTTTGTGGCTTTTTTAACTTTCCCCGCCGCCAGGTGGGATACTACTAGGTATTTTTAATGGCTAACGTTTCCACAACCCCATCTTCCATGGAAAGCTTTGCAGCACTGTTCGAGGAGAGCCTGGCTCGCCAGGAAATGCGCTCCGGCGAAGTTATCACTGCTGAAGTTATTTCCGTAGACTCCGATTTCGTTATCGTCAATGCTGGTCTCAAGTCCGAAAGCGTGATCAATACCGCTGAATTCCGCGACGACCAAGGCAATATCGAAGTTAACGTAGGCGACTTTGTTAAAGTCGCAATCGAAAAACTTGAAGATGGTTACGGTTCTACCGTTCTTTCTCGCGACAAAGCGAAGAAGATGCAAGCATGGCTCGATCTGGAAGAAGCCATGAACGAAGCCCGCGTCATCAAGGGCATGATCAGCGGCCGCGTCAAGGGCGGCCTGACCGTTATGGTCAACGGCATTCGCGCCTTCCTGCCAGGCTCACTGGTTGACCTGCGCCCAGTCAAGGACACTACCCCATTCGAAAACAAGGAATGGGATTTCAAGGTTATCAAGCTTGATCGCAAACGTAACAACGTGGTTGTTTCCCGTCGTGCCGTGCTGGAAGACAGCATGGGTGCTGACCGCGAAGCACTGCTGGACTCACTGAAAGAAGGCGCAGTGGTCAAGGGTATCGTCAAGAACATCACCGACTACGGTGCATTCGTTGACTTGGGCGGTATTGACGGCCTGCTGCACATCACCGACCTGGCATGGCGCCGCGTCAAGCACCCATCCGAAGTGCTGACCGTTGGTGAAGAAGTTGAAGCGAAGATCCTCAAGTTCGATCAAGAGAAGAACCGCGTATCCCTCGGTATCAAGCAACTGGGCGACGACCCATGGGTTGCATTGAGCCGTCGTTACCCAGTCAGCACCCGCCTGTTCGGCAAGGTGACCAACCTGACCGACTACGGTGCATTCGTTGAAATCGAACCAGGCATCGAAGGCCTGGTACACGTTTCCGAAATGGACTGGACCAACAAGAACGTACACCCAGCCAAGATCGCTCAATTGGGCGACGAAGTTGAAGTCATGATTCTTGAGATCGACGAAGATCGCCGCCGTCTGTCCCTCGGCATGAAGCAATGCCAAGCCAACCCTTGGGATGAATTTGCAGCCACCCACAAGAAGGGTGACAAGGTCAGCGGCCAGATCAAGTCCATCACCGATTTCGGCGTATTCATCGGCTTGCCAGGCGGCATTGACGGCCTGATTCACCTGTCCGACCTATCCTGGAACCAGACTGGCGAAGAGGCGATTCGCAACTTCAAGAAGGGCGACGAAGTTTCTGCAGTTGTCCTGGCCATCGATGTCGAGAAAGAGCGTATCTCCCTCGGCGTGAAGCAAATGGACAGCGATCCATTCAACGCTTACACCGCCATTAACGACAAGGGCGCGATTGTTACCGGCACCGTCAAGTCCATTGACGACAAGGGTGCAGTCATTACGCTGGATGGTGAAGTTGAAGGTTATCTGCGTGCCGCTGACATCTCCAAGGAAAAGGTTACTGACGTAGCCGCAGTACTGAAAGAAGGTCAGGAGATCGAAGCACGTATCGTTAACGTAGACCGCAAGAATCGTACAATTGGCTTGTCCATCAAGGCCAAGGATCAACCGGAAGCCGCCGATACAGCGCAGAAGTTCGATGCTGACTCCGGCAATGCAGGCACCACAAGTCTGGGCGCCCTGTTGAAGGCTAAACTTGACGGCAAAAACAAAGAATAAGGCAATCTAGCCATGACAAAATCAGAGCTGATTGCCAACTTGGCAGCGCGCTTTCCACAACTGGTGGTCAAGGATGCAGAGCTTTCTGTTAAAACCATTCTTGACTCCATGTCGGACAAGCTCGCAGCTGGCGAGCGCATCGAGATCCGCGGATTCGGTAGTTTCAGTTTGAACTATCGTCCACCGCGCCTTGGTCGCAATCCAAAAACCGGCACCAAGGTGCAAGTACCCGAGAAATACGTACCGCACTTCAAGGCTGGCAAGGAACTGCGCGAGCGCGTTGATTTAGCCGAGTAGTCTTTAACTGACCGAGCTATTCATATAGTTCGACAAGCGGCAGAGCTTCAATTTTGATTGAACCTCTGCCGTTTTTTTCGCCCTGCATTTCCAGGGTACATTAGGGCTTTGTTACAGGCTTAGGTAAAATAGCGCCATGAGATATTTCCTTGCCATTCTGCTTGTCATCTTGTGCCTGCTGCTGCTCGGCTTTGCCATCAAGAATGTCGAACCGGTGG
>PHCD01000210.1 GCA_002842135.1 Betaproteobacteria bacterium HGW-Betaproteobacteria-8
ACATCGATCTCGACATCGCGCCCGACCTCAAGCTCACCACGGACATCAATACGGAACGGGTCGCTCAGTGTCACGCCTGCCTGCATCAGGTCTGTAGCTTTACGCAATTGATAAACACGTTCCAGTCCGGCCAGATCCTGCTTGGAATTCACGCCTTCTACCGAGGATTCATCGACAGTCATTTCGCTACTCACCGCGAAGCCATCCGCGACCGCCATGGCCACGATATCGGTCAGATAGTATTCGCCCTGGGCATTATGATTTTTCAGATTCGTCAGCCAGCTGACCAGATTAGCATTGTTGACGGCCATGATGCCGGTATTCACTTCATCTATGCGACGCTGCGCTTCCGTTGCATCCTTGTGCTCGACGATGGCGTTGATATTTCCATGAGTGTCGCGCACGATGCGGCCATAGCCAGTCGGGTCACTTTTTCTGACTGTCAGCAAACCCAAATGGCTGGTCTTAAATAGCAGTTGCTGACAAGTCTCGATATTCAGCAAAGGCACATCACCCAGCAATATCAGGGTTCTGGCTTCGGCATCCAGATAAGACAATGCCTGCTGCACGGCATGTCCGGTTCCCAGTTGCTCCTTCTGCTCGACCCAGGTGATGTCTTCCTGCCGGAAGGCATCCGGCACGGCTTCACCGCCATACCCATAGACCACGATGATCTTGCTCGGCTGCAATTGTTTGGCGGCATGAATCACATGTTGCAACAATGATTTGCCGGCCAGCTTGTGCAGCACCTTGGGCAAGGTGGAACGCATGCGTGTGCCCTTGCCGGCAGCCAGAATGATGATATTGAGTAGGGGAGAGCTCATGAGTTTTGAATTCTTGATGAGACGCTTAAATATGACGGCTATGAATATGACGAAAGTATAAAACAAAAGGCAGCCTACCGGCTGCCTTGCTGTCTGTTGCTTGCCCGAATTGCAGGACTTAATGCTGCTTCATCTTGCGCAATTTCTGGATCGCTGCAATCTGTGCTGCCATCGCTGCGAATTCACTCTCGGCCTTGGCAAAGTCGATTTCGCTTTTCGCGTTTTTCATCGCTTCCTCTGCCGCCGCTTTGGCTTCATTGGCTTTGGCTTCGTCCAGGTCATGGCCGCGAATCGCGGTATCTGCCAGCACCGTAATGACACCGGGCTGAACTTCAAGTACGCCGCCCGAGATGAAGATCAATTGCTCTTCAGCTTCGTCTGCCACCTTGATACGCAAAGCACCTGCCTTGATCGGGGTGATCATCGGTGTGTGGCGCGGATAGATACCAACTTCACCCATCTTGGCCGGCGCAGCCACGAATTCTGCCTCACCGGAAAAGATGGATTCTTCAGCACTTACTACGTCCACATGTATTGTCATTGCCATGGTATTTTCTCTTTAGCTTTTAATGAGTTAAATGCGGCGCACATCACGC
>PHCD01000211.1 GCA_002842135.1 Betaproteobacteria bacterium HGW-Betaproteobacteria-8
GGCTGAACCAGCTACCTGCAGTTCTAGCTGGCAGATTCCGCCATCCGCGGCTCATCAGAATAAATCAGGATAGGCGGAGTATCGCCTCGTATAACACCTTCATCGACAACAACCTTGCTCAGGTTGGGCAATGATGGCAGGTCGAACATAATATCTAGCAGTGCATGTTCCATGATAGAACGGAGGCCACGTGCGCCGGTCTTGCGTTCCAGAGCTTTTCTGGCGATCAGTTGCAGGGCCGACTCGCGGAACTCGAGTTCAACTCCTTCCATCTGGAACAGTTTGCTGTACTGCTTGGTGAGAGCATTCTTCGGTTCGACCAGTATGGTGACCAAAGCTGACTCATCCAGCGATTCAAGGGTCGCAACTGCAGGTAGACGGCCGACAAACTCAGGAATCAGACCGAACTTGATCAGATCTTCGGGTTCAACATCACGCAGGACTTCACCGATAGCGCGTGCATCTTCCTTGCTTTTCACTTCAGCACCAAAACCGATGCCACCCTTTTCAGAGCGTTGACGTATCA
Organism: Betaproteobacteria bacterium HGW-Betaproteobacteria-8; assembly: GCA_002842135.1. The sequence continues at coordinate 527 of PHCD01000211.1, forward strand.
GCTTATCCAGACCATCGAACGCGCCACCGCAAATGAACAGGATGTTGGTAGTGTCCAGTTGCACGAATTCCTGGTTGGGATGCTTGCGCCCACCTTGGGGCGGAACCGAGGCGACAGTGCCTTCGATCAGCTTGAGAAGCGCCTGCTGCACACCCTCGCCGGAAACGTCACGGGTAATGGACGGGTTTTCGGATTTACGCGTGATCTTGTCGATTTCATCGATATAGACAATGCCGCGTTGCGCTTTCTCAACTTCGTAATCACACTTCTGCAACAGCTTCTGCATGATGTTTTCAACATCCTCACCGACATAACCCGCTTCAGTCAGCGTTGTCGCATCGGCAATGACGAAAGGCACATCCAGCACTCGTGCCAGGGTTTGCGCAAGCAGCGTCTTGCCGGAGCCGGTCGGACCGATCAGCAGGATATTACTTTTGGCAATTTCAACATCATCTTTTTGTGCCGACTGGCCAAGACGCTTGTAGTGGTTGTAGACGGCTACTGCAAGGCTTTTCTTCGCCGAAGTCTGACCAATCACATACTGGTCAAGGATTTCGCAGATCTCCTTGGGAGAAGGCAGGCTGTTATCGCGGGGTTTGATACCGTCTTCGCCATGAATTTCCTCACGGATGATGTCATTGCACAAATCAACACATTCATCGCATATGAATACCGATGGCCCTGCAATCAGCTTTCTTACCTCATGCTGGCTTTTGCCACAGAATGAGCAATAAAGCAGCTTTTCACCTTCTGCCTTGGTGGCCATAGAACTTCCTAAAATATCTAACAGTTATATCTTATGCGGCATCAGCGCGGCTGGCAATAACCTTGTCGACCAAACCGTAACTCACTGCCTGTTCTGCACTCATGAAGTTGTCACGATCAGTG
>PHCD01000065.1 GCA_002842135.1 Betaproteobacteria bacterium HGW-Betaproteobacteria-8
GCAGGTGCAGGTGCAGGTGCAGGTGCAGGTGCAGGTGCAGGTGCAGGTGCAGGTGCAGGTGCAGGTGCAGGTGCAGGTGCAGGTGCAGGATCGGACTTAGCTGCTGCCTCAGCAGTTCCCGTTTCAGGCGCTGAATCTGTCAATGGCGCCGCTTTAATCGGCGCACTCTCCACAGGAATAATTTCCACATCAGACGGCTTATCAACAACTGCAGGCTTGGCAACTGCAGGTTTAGCATTAGCTGGTGGCACCTGTGCTGGAGCTGTTGCAGGAGGCTCTGCAGTTGCCGGCGCCTTTGCCGCCGCAGGAACCGGCGCTACCGCAGGCTGTTCGTCCGCCTTCTTTTCCTCTTCGTCAGATTTCCAGAACTTGAGTTTTTCGACCAGGCCCTTCTCTTCTTTTTTGCTTCCCGTCTTGCTCAGCGACTCCGGCGTTGTTGCCGGGGTTGCCAAATCCTGCTGACCGGTGCCTGCAGGAATCACATCGCCACGCACGCGAGCCAGAGCTTCATTCTCAAACTCCAGGATCACGCGACGCTGTTCAATAATCTTGCCTTGCTGACGCATCTGGTAGAAATAATCCCAGCGGTTACTGTGGAAACTGTCCTGAATCAGCGGCGTACCCATAATGAATCGCACCTGGGACTTGGTCATCCCCGGACGAAGTTGCATCATCATTTTGGACGTCACGACATTACCCTGCTGGATATCCATCCGATAGGGTTTGAAAGAGGGTAAAGCCGAACTGCAGGATGCACACAGAAGTGCGAATAAAATGATGATGTGGCGCATTACCATGACTTTGGTTGGAAATGGCGCTAATATACCACGACACTGACTTACCCTAAACAGCCACCCTGAAAGTGACAGGTGACGACCATGCGCGAACCCGAAGAATTAAAAAATGCAGGCCTCAAGGCCACTTTACCCAGACTCAAAGTACTCAGCCTGTTTGAAAACAGCAAGGAGCGCCATCTTTCTGCAGAAGATGTTTACAAGATATTGCTGACGACCGGTGAGGATGTCGGCCTTGCTACCGTTTACCGGGTGCTAACCCAGTTTGAGCAGGCAGGGTTATTGGTACGCCACCACTTCGAAAGCGGCAAGGCCGTGTTTGAACTGAATCAGGGCGGTCATCACGACCACATCGTCTGCCTGCAGTGCGGTCGCGTAGAAGAGTTCTGCGATGAGGAAATTGAAAAACGCCAGAAAGTAGCGGCTGAATCTCGTGGTTTCAAGATACACGAGCATTCACTCTACATCTATGCAGACTGCACCAAAGATCCCTGCCCATACAAATCCTGAATATTTCGCCGTTGTGCCAGATTTAGCCCAGATTAACCCAGAAATTAGCCAGGCAAGCTGGGTAAACTTTGCCAACCTGGATCAGTTTTTGCTAATATAGGTCAGCTTTGCAGGTTAAAAACCCAGCATTTCTTTTGCATGCTGGCGCGTGGTCTCGGTAATCTCGACACCGCCCAACATGCGCGCAATCTCATCAATACGTTCGGATTTGTCCAGCACCTCGATACTGCTCAGGGTCTGACCGCCTGTAACCGATTTACTGACGCGCAGGTGGCCAGCGCCTTGCGCAGCTACCTGCGGCAGATGCGTAATAACCAGCACCTGCCGTTTCACGCCAAGCGCCTTTAACAACTGGCCAACGATTTCCGCTACGCCACCCCCAATACCGACATCCACCTCATCGAAAATCATGGTCGGGATATCGCCCTGCTGCGCCGTAACCACACGGATCGCCAGGCTGATTCTCGATAATTCGCCACCCGATGCGACCTTGGCCAAGGGCCTTGGCGGCACACCGGCATGACCAGCTACCAGAAACTCCACCTGCTCCAGGCCTGATGCAGCAGCAACCTGGGATTCGAGAGAAACGCTGAAACTGCCGCCAACCAGTGCCAGCGCCTGCATTCTTGCCGTAATTTCCTTGCCCAGTGCCGTCGCCGCCTGTTTGCGGCCAGTGCTCAACTGCCCGGCAGCCGCATCATAAGCCTGCCTGGCTTCTGCTTCCTGTTTTTGCAGTGCGCCATCATCCCCAATGCCTTCAAGCTCGGCAATTCGCTGCTGCCAGCCCTGCAACAAGGGCGGCAACTCCTCCGGCCGCACCCGGTACTTCCGGCCAGCAGCATGTATAGCCTGGATTCTCGAGTCCACCTCGTTCAAGCGTTCCGGGTCCAGGTCCGTACGTTGTAAATACCGATTGAGGAACCGATCGCTTTCCTCCAGCTGAATAACGGCGGAATCGACCGTATCCAGTGCTTCCTGCAGGCTGTTATCGAATTCAACCATCGCCTGCAGCTTGTGTTGGATACTCGACAACTGCACCAGTGCAGCAAATTCCGATTCACTCAACAACTCCCTGCAAACCTCGCCATCTGTCAGCAAGCTGGCAGCATGCGACAAGCGGTGATGCTCCTGCTGCAACTCCTCCCACTCTTCGGCGGTAACGCCGAGCTGCTCCAACTCGCGCGCCTGGTCACGCAATTCGGCCAGTTCATCTGCATAAGTCTGGGCGTTCTGTTCCATCTCCACGCGTTTCTGGTGCAGCGCATGCCACACACGGTAACGTTCTGCGACTTCGCCGGCCAATTCCGTCAGGCCGGCGTAGCTGTCCAGTACCTGACGCTGATAATTCTGTTTTAACAGGGAGTGATGTGCATGCTGGCTGTAGATATCGACGAGAAAATCACCTGCTTCGCGCAGTTGCTGGATATTGGCGGGCATGCCATTGATGAAAGCACGTGAGCGGCCATCTGCATAAATGATGCGGCGCAAAATCAAATTCCCGTCTTCAGCCTGCAATTCGCTTTCCTGCAACCAATCTTGCAAGTCAGGCAAGGCGTCAATCTCGAAACTGGCAACGATCTCGGCACGCTCACACCCGGCACGCGTAATACCCCCTTCGCCTCTGGCGCCCAGCGCCAGCGAGAGCGCATCGATCAGTATGGATTTGCCCGCACCGGTTTCACCGGTCAGTACGGTAAATCCTTTTGAAAACTCGAGATCGAGCTTATCGACAATGACAAAGTCACGGATGGAGAGCGTTTGCAGCATACTTGTTTTTCGTTCTGGTTAACCCCAGTTCAGTTTTTCCCGCAGCATGGCGAAGTGGCTGTGACCACGTGGATGCAACAACGTAATGGTTTCTTTGGCACGTCCGATGATCATTTTGTCACCCTCCAGCAACGAGGAATGCAACTGTCCATCAAAATTTACGCAAGCATCTTCAGCATGCATCAGCGTCACCTCGACGCGACTCGCACTATTAATGGCAATCGGACGATTACTCAGGGTATGCGCGCAGATCGGCACCAGCGCAATGGCATCGAGGGTGGGGTGCAGGATGGGACCGCCCGCCGACAGGGAATATGCGGTCGTACCCGTAGGCGTTGAAACGATCAGGCCGTCGGAGCGCTGCCTGTGAACGAATTGCCCATTGATATACACTTCCAGCTCGATCAGCTTGGCGGCGCCATTCTTGTTAATGACCACGTCGTTCAGCGCATAGCCTTTGGTAATCAATTGCCCGTCCCGCTGCAAAGAAGCGGTCAGCAACATACGATCCTCTTTATCGAACTCACCGGCCAGTATCTGTGTAATCCCCTCCAGCATGTTTTCTGCTTCCAGGTCCGTCAGGAAACCGAAGCGACCGCGATTGACGCCGATCAATGGAATATCGTAGTCGACAAAAGAGCGTGCTGCCGTCAGCATGGTGCCATCGCCCCCCAGCACAATCGCCAGATCCACATCCTGCCCGATGTTATCAATCGGCGCGACGGCATAACCGCTCAACATTGACTGCTGTGCGGTGATCTCCTCAATGACGACACCCAGCCCCTGCTCAGACAAAAAACGCGCCAGAACACCGATATGTTCACTGGTTTCGGCATTCATGAATTTGCCGATCAATGCGATATTCTTGAATATACTTTTCATCGCTGGCATTAAATCATAGATGCGCATGGCGGCATAGGTGTAGCAACGACTGACCCAGTTATCTGCAGACTTCTGGCAACCACTTTGCCAGCTTGCGATATCGGCAATAGTGGCCGATAATTTGCCTTGATTCCGGGGTGAATTTTCTTCATTGATAGCTAGTCAAAAAAGGTGCTGATGGCGCCATCCTATGTTAGATAAACGGGCACAAATTCTTTTAAAGACTCTGGTTGAACATTACATCAGTGATGGACAGCCTGTAGGCTCGCGCACCCTTTCCAAATGTTCTGGCCTGGATCTCAGCCCGGCGACCATTCGCAACGTCATGTCAGACCTAGAGGAACTGGGCTTCATTACCAGTCCGCATACCTCGGCAGGGCGCATCCCGACCCAGCGCGGTTACCGCTTTTTCGTCGACAGCCTGCTGACCATACAGCCTATGGAAAGCAAGGAGATCAAACGCCTGGCCTCGGAACTCTCATCCCCGGACCCGCAGGAACTGATCTCGGTCACCGCCAGCATGCTTTCCAACCTGACGCAGTTCGCAGGCCTGGTCATGATCCCCAAGCGCAAAAGTATTGCTTTCCGCCATATTGAATTCATGCCGCTGTCGGAACGGCGCATCCTGGTGATCATCGTCACCACCGACGGCAATGTACAAAACCGCATCATCATGGCGGACAAACCCTACACCGCCTCCGAACTGACCCAGGCGAGCAATTTCTTCAACCACCACTACACCGGCCTCACGTTTGAACAGGCACAACTCAAGCTGCACGAAGAGTTGAAGCAGATGCAGTCCGACATGACTCGCCTGATGTCAGCCGCACTGGAAGCCAGCAACAAGGCATTGCATGAGGATAAGGATGGTGTGGTGATTTCAGGTGAACATAACCTGCTGCAGGTGGATGAACTCTCGACCAATGTCAGCTCACTGCGCAAGCTGTTTGAAGTGTTCGAACGCCGCACCCAGCTTATGCAGCTGATGGACAACAGCCAGCGTGCAGAGGGCATCCAGATATTCATCGGCGGCGAATCAGGCTACCTGCCACTTGATGAGTGCAGCATGGTCACCGCACCATATGAAGCCCGCGGTCAGGTCATCGGCACATTGGGCGTCATAGGCCCGACACGCATGGCCTATGAGCGCATCATTCCTATTGTAGATATCACGGCCAAGCTTCTCTCTAACGCGCTTTCCAATAATTAGGAAAGCGTTCATTAAATGAGTGAGCGGGATGAAGTGCAATCGCAGGGGTTGTGTCCGTCAAGACGGCTGCCAAGGCAGCTCGGCTTGACGCCACAAGGCGTACGGAACGCAGTAGCCGAGAAAACAAACGAAGTGTTTCGGCGTAGGCTAACCTGCGATAGCAGGTTAAGCGCAGCGGCCGGAGTCATAGTATGTGCGATACAGCGAGGTTACGACAACGAAGTTGCAGTGGAGACTAACCTTCAGGTTATGTCGGAGCTAAAAAACCGCGCAACGCAGCAATTCGCCCGCGTAGCCATGTAATTAACGTTTTCCTAGGAATCTATGGCCTATTACCTGAACGAACCGCCTTTTACCCATGGCGAGCAGCCGCGTGCCGGTATCCTGCTGGTCAATCTAGGGACACCGGAAGCACCAACCGGCAGGGCGCTCCGACCCTACCTCAAGCAGTTCCTGAGCGACCGTCGTGTGGTCGAAATCCCCCGCGCCATCTGGTGGCTGATTCTCAATGGCGTGATTCTCAACATTCGACCAGGAAAATCTGCAAAGAAATACGCACAAATCTGGACAGACGAAGGGTCGCCTTTATTCGTACACACCAGAAACCAGGCAAAACTGCTGCAAGGCTATCTCAGTACCAGGATCAACAGCCCTTATGCAGTGGAGTTTGCCATGCGCTACGGCAAGCCATCGGTCGAATCGGCCATCCAGAAACTCAAAGCAAGGCACTGCAACCGCATCCTGGTATTTCCGCTCTACCCGCAATACGCAGCAAGCAGCAGCGCATCGGCCATGGATGATGTGTGGCGCACCTTGCTGCGCACACGCAATATACCGGCGCTGCGCACCATCAGGAATTACCATGACCACCCAGCCTATATCGCCGCACTGGCTGATAGCGTCAGACAGCACTGGGCACAGAATGGCAAGCCGGAAAAACTCATCATGAGCTTTCATGGCGTGCCACGCTATACGCTTGATAAAGGCGACCCATATCATTGCGAATGCCATAAGACCGGCCGCCTGCTGGCGGAAGCCCTGCAACTGGAAAAATCGCAATACATGATCTGCTTTCAATCACGCTTCGGCAAGGCGGAGTGGCTGAAGCCCTATCTGGCCCAGACCCTGGAAAAACTGGGCCAACAGAAACTCAGGCGCATCGACGTGATTTGCCCCGGATTCTCCAGCGATTGCCTGGAGACGCTGGAAGAGATCGCCATGGAAGGCAAGGAAACTTTTCAGCATAACGGCGGCGGCGAATACCATTACATCCCTGCACTGAATGAACGCGACGAGTGGATACATGCCTTGTGTGACATCGCACTGGAAAACCTGCAGGGCTGGGTCAGTTCAGAATGGAATGAATCCAGTGCCAAAGATCATGCGGAATTGAGCCGTCTGCGTGCGCAGGCCATGGGCGCCGAAAAATAGGGATTTGCTATACTCTCGCACTGAATATTAAAACCAGATCACATTGGAACAATGAAATGATCGTAATTACCGGTGGTGCAGGCATGATAGGCAGCATGATTGCCTGGCACCTCAATCAAGTTCTGGGTCGCGATGACATCGTTATCGTCGACCGTCTGCATCACCCGGAGCAATGGCAGAACCTGGTGCACAGACGCTATGCGCATTATCTGGACAAGGATGAACTGCTCGACTGGCTGAAAGAAGCCAAGCATATCGATGCCGTCATCCACATGGGGGCCATCAGTGCCACCACAGAACGCGATTTCAACAAACTGGTAGAGGACAACATTCACTACTCGCAAGCCCTGTGGTCATGGTGCGCACTGCGCGATGTACCCTTTCTCTACGCCAGCTCCGCCGCTACTTACGGTGGCGGCGAACAGGGTTATGAGGACGATGAAAGCCAGACCGACAGTTTCCGCCCATTGAACGGCTACGGTTATTCCAAACAGTTCTTCGACCAGTGGGCACTACGTCAAGTCAGGGAAGGCAAGCCTGTTCCGCCGCAATGGGGCGGATTCAAGTTTTTCAATGTCTACGGCCCCAACGAATATCACAAGGAACGCATGGCCAGCGTGGCTTTCCACAGCTTCAACCAGTTCCGTGAACATGGCACGGTCAAGCTGTTCAAGAGCCATCTGCCTGAATACAAGGACGGCATGCAATTACGCGACTTCGTCTACGTCAAGGACGCCGCTGCCGTGGTCGCACATTTTCTGCAGAATCCCGAGCATTCCGGCATTTATAATGTCGGCACCGGCCATGCGCGCGCCTTCAAGGATCTGGCATCAGCAGTGATGACCAGCATGGGCAAGTCACCGGATATCACTTTTATCGATATGCCAGATGATCTGCAAGGCAAGTATCAGTATTTCACCGAGGCCAAAATGGACAAGGTACGTGCGACAGGGTACAGCCAGCCTTTCCATACGCTGGAAGAAGGTGTGCACGATTATGTGCAGAACTACCTGCTGCAGGCAGACCCCTACGCCTAGCCAAGCAAACATATGCCTCCCAATATAGAGGAACCAAGGATTTGAACAACATTGAGAACCTGACTGCAGCGCTCGCGGAACATCAGGATGTGATGAGCAAACTCGCTGCCCTGTTGCCGCAGATTGCTGCCGTGGCGGATGAGATGCGTGCCTGTATCGCCCGCGGCGGCAAGATCCTGCTGATGGGCAACGGCGGCAGTGCTGCGGACAGCCAGCATATCGCTGCCGAGATCGTCGGCCGCTACAAGAAAGAACGCAAGGGCCTGCCTGCCATCGCGCTGACTACCGACACCTCCATCCTGACCTCGGTCGGTAACGATTACGGCTACGAATATATTTTCTCGCGCCAAGTCGAAGCACTCTGTTCGCCGCAGGATCTCGTCATCGGCCTCACCACCTCCGGCAACAGCCCTAACGTCGTGCGCGGCATCGAGACCGCCAAACAGATTGGCGCCGTCACCGTCGGCATGACCGGCGGCAACGGCGGCAAGCTCGCTGCGCTTTGCGACCACAACCTCATCATGCCATCGAACGATACGCCGCGCATCCAGGAAGCGCATATCTTCATTGGTCACAGCCTGTGTGATTTACTTGAAGCCGACTGATGCGCGAAAAATTAATTGAAACCGTAAAACATCGTTTTGCTGCCGGCGACCGCACGGCGCTGGTCATCGGCGACCTGATGCTGGACCGTTACCTGATCGGTGAAGTTGAGCGCATTTCACCCGAAGCTCCCGTGCCGGTCGTGCTCTTGAAACAAGAGAACGAGCGCGCCGGCGGTGCTGCCAATGTCGCAGCCAACCTGTCCCTGCTTGGCATCAACACCGTCATGGCCGGTGTCATCGGCGATGACGCCGAAGGACTAGCCTTGCTGGAGATGCTGCAGGGATTGAATATCAGCAGCAGCGCGATTGTCACTTCACACCAGCGCCCGACCGTGACCAAGACCCGCATCCTCGGCGGCCATCAACAAATGATGCGCCTGGACAAGGAAAGCCGGCTGGCGTTTACCGATACCGAAACCAGCGCACTGCTCAAACAGATATCACAGGCCATAGAGCAGAAACCTGCCGTTGTCATCCTTTCCGATTACGCCAAGGGCGTACTGAGCACTGAACTCTGCCAGGCGGTCATCGCGCAAGCCAAGGCACTAGGCATCCCGGTGCTGGTAGACCCGAAAGGTCGCGATTATTCGAAATACAGAGGCGCAACTGCCCTGACCCCGAACAAGAAGGAAACCTCGGAAGCCTGCGGCATAGATGCCATTGACACCGAAAAACTGCTGCAAGCGGCGGCCAAACTCAGGGATCAACTCGGTTTTAAATTTCTTGCAGTGACCCGTGGGGAGGAAGGCATCTCCCTGCTTGAGGAAAACGAGACCATTCATATTCCGGCGGCAGCGAAACAGGTATTTGACGTTTCCGGCGCCGGGGATACCGTGATCGCCACACTGGCCGCAGGCCTGATGCACGGCCTGAACCATCGCCAGGCTTTCGAACTGGCCAATATCGCCGCCGGTATTGTTGTCGGCAAGGTCGGCACGGTGCCGGTCAACCGCGAAGAACTGCTGGCAGAACTCATATCGCAGAACTCTGTTGAACAGGCAGACAAGATCTGCGAACTGGACACCCTGCTGGTCCGTGTCAAGCAATGGAAACAACAGAAAAAACGCATCGTTTTCACCAACGGCTGCTTCGACCTGCTGCATGCAGGACATGTCACCTACCTGGAGGCGGCCAGGAAAACCGGCGACAAGCTGATTCTGGGCTTGAACACCGACCGTTCGGTCAGCGCCTTGAAAGGCCCCAGCCGGCCGGTGATTCATGAAGCCGACCGCGCACGAGTGCTGGCCGCGCTGGAGGCAGTCGATGCAGTCATCCTGTTCGATGAGGACACGCCGTTGAAACTGATTGATGCCATCCGGCCTGACGTCATCGTCAAGGGTAGCGATTACACCGAAGACCAGGTCGTCGGCGGCAAGGAAGTCAAATCCTGGGGCGGCAAGGTTGCGTTGATCGACATCGTGCCCGGCCGCAGCACCAGCAGCATCATCGAGAAACTCGGGGCCTGATGCGCATTCTGGTCTTAGGCCCGTCCTGGGTAGGCGACATGGTATTGGCACACAGCCTGTTCCAGGTCATCAAACAGCAGCAGCCGGATGCCATTATCGATGTCGCAGCTCCCGCCTGGACCATCCCCTTACTGGACCGCATGCCAGAAGTCAGCGGCAAGATCGCACTGCCATTCAAACATGGCCGACTGGATTTACGCGAACGCATCCGCTTCGGGAAATCGCTGAGAAGTGCCGCTTACGATCAGGCCATCCTGCTGACCAATTCCCTCAAATCCGCCATTCTGCCCTTCGCCGCAGGGACTCCGCTTCGCACGGGTTTTCTTGGAGAGCTGCGCTATGGCTTGCTGAACGATATCCGCCCGCTCGACAAAGAGGCGCTGCCCAGAACAGTCGACCGCTTCGTGGCGCTCGGCCTCAAGAAAGACCAGCCACTTCCAGCCACCATCCCCAACCCGAAACTGATTGCTGATGCTGCACAGGCAGCATCAGCCCTGGTCAGGCTCGGCAAAGAACTGCCGAATGTTCCTGTGCTGGGCTTGTGCCCCGGGGCGGAATATGGCGAAGCAAAACGCTGGCCGGCCGAATACTATGCCGAAGTTGCTAATCAGGCTCTGAAAAGAGGCTGGCAAGTCTGGCTGTTCGGCTCGGAAAAGGATGTACCGGTAACCGGCAGCATCAATCAGATGACGCAGAACCGGTGCCTCGATCTGGGCGGAAA
>PHCD01000212.1 GCA_002842135.1 Betaproteobacteria bacterium HGW-Betaproteobacteria-8
AGCCCCGTAATGCCGATTTCCGACAGCGCTTCGCGCACTTCGTCGAGTTTGAACGGCTTTATCACAGCTTCTATTTTTTTCATTCTTTTCTCCCAAGATTCGTTACCGGCATGACGAACTTGTCCATCATGCCGAAAAATTGAATTTCGATGTTATAGGATATCGGCGATCCTTGCCAAACCCCCTGTGAGTAATACGCACCCCTATCGGTGCCTGACGCCGCTTGTATTCATTACGGTCGATCAGGCTCAATACACGATTCACATCCTGTTCCCGGTAGCCCATGCCAATGATCTCCTGACGGCCGCAATCCTGCTCGACATAAGCCTCCATGATGGCATCCAGCACATCATATGGCGGCAAGCTGTCCTGATCGGTCTGGCCGGACCGCAACTCTGCGGAGGGCGGCCGGCTGATGATACGCTGCGGGATGATGGGTGAAATACTGTTGCGGTAGTGTGCCAGCTTGTAGACCAGGGTTTTGGGGACATCCTTGAGCAGCGAGAATCCACCCGCCATATCCCCGTAAAGCGTGGAATAGCCGACCGCCATTTCGCTCTTGTTGCCGGTCGTCAGCACGATACTGCCAAACTTGTTGGACAGCGCCATCAGCAACATGCCACGTATGCGTGCCTGCAGGTTTTCCTCGGTCGCGTCGAACGGCAAGCCATCGAAATCGGCTGCCAGCGTCTGCCGGAAAAGATCGTATAGCTGCTTGATCGGCAATTCCGAATACTTGACCCCGACGATTCCCGCCATCTCCTCGGCATCGCTCAGACTCATGTCTGACGTGAATTCCGATGGCATCATGACGACACGCACGGCAGCGGCACCCAGCGCATCGACCGCTATCGCCAGCGTCAGTGCGGAATCGATGCCGCCGGACAGACCAATCACCACCCCCGGGAAACCGTTCTTGCGTACATAGTCTTTCAACCCCAGACACAAGGCCTTGTAAACCGAAGGTTCCAGACTCAGGTTGGGAACAATCTCCGCCAGCAGCGGCTGGGCAACCTGCAGTTCGACGATGCCCAACGATTCCTCATATTCCGCCAGTTGCTGCGTCAGGGTACCAGCCGCATTGAATACGAACGAAGCACCGTCAAATACCAGCTCATCCTGGCCACCGACCAGATTAACGTAGACCATGGCCAGCCCTGTTTCCTTCACACGTTCACGCACGACCTCGTAGCGTTGCGCCTGTTTCTCAATATGGAACGGTGATGCATTCAGTGCCAGCAGCATCTGCGCCCCGGCCTGCCTGGCCTTGATGGCAGGCTGCGATTCCCAGACATCGGCACAGATCAGCACACCGAAACGGATGCCGCCATGCTCGAACACCATGGGTTCATAGCCTGCAGTGAAGTAGCGCACTTCATCGAAAACGCTGTAATTCGGCA
>PHCD01000213.1 GCA_002842135.1 Betaproteobacteria bacterium HGW-Betaproteobacteria-8
GTGATGGCCGGCGAACCGATACGGATACCGGAAGTGACGAACGGGCTTTCCGGATCGTTGGGAATCGAGTTCTTGTTGACCGTGATGTGCGCCTGACCCAGCAGCGCATCGGCCGCCTTTCCGGTCAGCCCCTTGGGACGCAGGTCAACGAGGAACACATGCGATTCGGTACGACCGGAAATGATGCGCAAGCCGCGGGTAGCCAGCGTTTCTGCCATCACTTTCGCATTCTTCAGCACCTGCTCCTGATAAACCTTGAATTCGGGCTGAAAGGCTTCGAGGAAGGCCACGGCCTTACCGGCGATGACATGCATCAGCGGGCCACCCTGCAGGCTCGGGAACACGCTGGAGTTCAGTGACTTCTCATATTCCGCCTTGGCCAGAATGATACCGCCGCGAGGACCGCGCAAAGTCTTGTGCGTGGTGGATGTGACGAAGTCGGCATGCGGCACCGGGTTCGGATAAACGCCGGCGGCAATCAGGCCGGAGTAATGCGCCATATCGACCATGAAATAGGCACCGACGCGCTTGGCGATCTGCGCCATGCGCTCCCAGTCGAAACGCAGGGCGTAGGCACTGGCACCGCCGATCAGCAGCTTGGGCTTGGACTCGATGGCGATACGTTCCATTTCGTCGTAATCGATCTCCTCGTTCTGGTCGAGGCCGTAGGCGACGATATTGAACAACTTGCCGGACAGGTTGGCCGGAGAACCGTGGGTCAGGTGACCGCCGTGACCGAGGTTCATGCCCATGACGGTATCGCCCGGCTTCAGGATGGAAAAATAGACCGCCTGATTGGCCTGTGAACCGGAATGCGGCTGCACGTTGGCGTATTCGGCACCGAACAGGCGCTTGACGCGGTCGATGGCGATCTGCTCGATCTGGTCAACAAATTCACAACCGCCATAGAAACGCTTGCCCGGATAACCTTCGGCATATTTGTTGGTCAGCTGCGAGCCCTGAGCTTCCATCACCGCAGGGCTGGTGTAATTTTCAGACGCGATCAGTTCGATATGGTCATCCTGACGATGACGCTCATTTTCAACGTGTTGCCACAATTCAGGATCGACAACGCTCAGGGTTTTTGCTCTGCTAAACATCGGTAATTATCCAAAGGCTTAAAAATTGGTTGATTTTATCATGTTAAGGAGCCCGGGCGCAGACATCCTGCCTCGAATTCGCAATGCCAACCGCAACAAAAACTGGTGGTTACAGACAGCCAACTGGTTGCAGACAACCACCACAATTCAGCGATAATTTTTGCAACCAAATGATTTAATTAGATAAAATTATCTGGCATAGAGTTTGCAGATTAATGCTGGAAGTGCTGATCTCCCAACACTCTCCTCCGATCCCCTGTCAGTGATTTGCAAGGATCCCTGACAGGGTTCTT
>PHCD01000214.1 GCA_002842135.1 Betaproteobacteria bacterium HGW-Betaproteobacteria-8
GCCGATAACGTTCTTGGCGTTGTCTGAGGCGGATTTCATTGCGACCATACGTGCACTTTGCTCAGAAGCCATGTTTTCGGCGACCGAGTGATAGATGAGGGATTCGATGTAGCGTGTCATCAAATCATCCAGAACGCTCTTTGCATCCGGCTCGTAGATATAATCCCAATGGCCTTTGGCACTGGTATCGTCTTCAGCCAACTGCTCACTGGAGAGCGGCAACAACTGCTCAATTACCGGCTCCTGCTTCATGGTGTTGATGAAGCGAGTGTAGCAAATGAAGAGCTGGTCGATTTCACCGGCTACGTAAGCATCCAGCATCACCTTGATGGCACCGATCAGCTTTTCCATGTGCGGCGCATCGCCCAGGCCAACAACGTGCGACTTGACGTTACCGCCAACACGACCCATGAAACCGAAGCCCTTATTACCGATGGCACTGACAGCTACGCCCTTGCCTTCAGATTCCCAGGCTTTCATGCGAGCAAGTGACATGCGCAATACATTAGTATTCAAGCCGCCACACAGACCTTTGTCTGAGCTGACGACAATCACACCTACATTGGCCACATTGTCACGCTTGATCATGAATGGGTGCTTGTACTCAGGATTTGCTTTGGAAAGGTGAGCCGCCACATTGCGAATCTTCTCCGCATAAGGGCGGGCTGCGCGCATACGATCCTGCGCCTTGCGCATTTTCGATGCGGCCACCATTTCCATCGCCTTTGTGATCTTGCGTGTATTTTCTACACTCTTGATCTTGGTTCTAATCTCTTTGCTACCGGCCATTGTTTAATCTGCCTATTTAGTAAGCGTCAGTAAGCGCGTTCTTAGTACGCGTTATTGGCTTTGAAATCCTCGATTGCAGCTACCACTGCCTTCTCATCGTCACCAGCCAGGTCCTTGGTGGTTTCGATCTTATCCATCAGGCTCTTGTACTTGGAAGCCATGAAGGAATGCAGTGCAGATTCAAATGCCAGCGCGCGGTTGACAGGCACATCATCGAAATAGCCCTTGTTCGCAGCCAGCAGGGTCAGCGCCATGTTGGATACGCTCAGGGGTGCATATTGGGCCTGCTTCATCAGCTCAGTGAACATGCGGCCACGTTCCAGTTGCTTGCGGGTCGCTTCGTCCAGATCGGAAGCAAACTGTGCGAACGCAGCCAGTTCGCGGTACTGGGCCAGAGCCAGACGCACACCGCCGCCCAGCTTCTTGATGACCTTGGTTTGCGCAGCGCCACCAACACGAGACACCGAAATACCGGCGTTGATCGCAGGACGGATACCGGCATTAAACAAGTCGGTTTCCAGGAAGATCTGACCGTCGGTAATCGAAATCACGTTGGTCGGAACGAACGCAGAAACGTCACCGGCAGCGGTTTCAATGATCGGC
>PHCD01000215.1 GCA_002842135.1 Betaproteobacteria bacterium HGW-Betaproteobacteria-8
TAGCGCATCAAATGCATACGCCTTTGCCTCTACCATCAAGGGGCTGCTAGGCAAAGCCATTGGCGCAGAAGCATCTCTGGATGGCCTCCTCCTGCCAACCCTCTGCACCCGTTTCCAGCGGCAAGACAAAATCAGTGACCTCTATGCCATGATCGGCACGGTCATCGCCGAAATCAGTCAGCAATCGCCGGATGTACTGCATGTAATGGAAGCCGGCGACATCCTCCAGCATCAGAAGCAGGATGAAGCCGAATGGCGCCAGTTACTGACACAGGCATTAGAGGCAAAACGCCTCAAGCTCGCCTATTTCCCGGTACTCGACACCAAGGGCAAGGTCATCCATCAGGAAAGTCCGGTCCGCATGCAACTCGGCCAGAATGATGCCTGGTTGCCGGCGGGAGAATTCATCTCCTGGGCCAACCGGCTTGAACTGGTATGCCGGATAGACGTCATGGTCATCGAGAAAGCACTGGAAGCACTCGAAGCCGGCGGAGACGACATTGCACTCAATATATCCACCCGCGCCATATGCGACGAAGGTTTCATCAAACAGGTCGCAAGACTGATTGCCGGCAAGCCCGATTGCGCCCGCAGGCTTTGGCTGGAAGTCCACGAACGCGGGGCATTTGAACACTTGGAGGCATTCCGCGCCTTTTGCCAGATCATGAAGCCGCTCGGCTGCAAGCTCGGCATTGAGCATGTGGGTGCCAATGTTTCCAGGCTGGGCGAACTGCACGACGTGGGTCTGGATTACATCAAGATCGATGTATCAGTAATCAGCGGCATCGACAGCAACCCCGGCAACCAGGCCTTTTTCCGTGGCCTCTGCCTGATCGCACGTTCGATAGGCCTGATGAGCATCGCGGAAGGCGTACAGACCGAAGCAGAAATCAAGCAACTGCAGGAACTGGGTGTGGACGGCATGACCGGACCTGCCATCAGATAAATAAAGTCAGCCAGAGAATACAAAGCGGGCATGCTGTTACGCATGCCCGCTTTTTAAATTGCACGTTTCACCGTCATGCCCCGGATACACAAGCATCCGCGGCATTCCAGTTAATCGGTGATCAACTTCTGGCTATCCAGCAGATTCTGGATTATCTGCTGATCGGAAGTCAGTGAGCCAACCAGGTCCACATTCTGTAGCGTGATAGTCTGATCTTCGTTACCTGAGTTGTACCCACCCGAGAAACCACCACTACTGCTGATGTGGACGACCGTATCAGAACCCACAGTCTCGAAGTGCAGATAGTTCTCCAGATTATCCGTCGCTTCACCTTGCAGCAGATCGCGTAGATCCAGCCTGTCTTCACCATTGCCAAAGTCGGTGATCACATCCTGCGCCGGTGCACCTGCCGTACCGGCATCAGCCAGCGACCACTTGAA
>PHCD01000216.1 GCA_002842135.1 Betaproteobacteria bacterium HGW-Betaproteobacteria-8
TCCAGGATGACGACCATGGGGTTGTGAATGATTGCCTGCGCAATGCCGACACGCTGCTGGTAACCCTTGGACAGATTCTCGATCAGGCGCTTGCTCATCTCGGTCAAACCGCAACGTTCTTTCGCGCGCTCGATCGATTTCTTGACCTGAGCGCCCTTGACGCCATGCAGGCGTGCAGCCACAGCCAGATACTCGTCAACGGTAAGTTCGCGATACAGGGGCGGGGTTTCCGGCAGATAACCGATCAAGGCCTTGGCCTCTTTCGGATTCTCGATCATATCGATACCGCAAATCTTGATACTGCCCGCACTGGGTGCCAGATTGCCGGTGATCATCTTCATGGTGGTGGACTTGCCGGCACCATTCGGGCCGAGAAAGCCCAGGACTTCACCCTTGCTCAGATTGAAACTGACATCGCTGACCGCCTCGCGGCCACCATAGATGCGGGTCAGGTGACTTGCCTCAACAGTTACTGTACTCATATGCTTGCTACATCCGGTTGGAGATAAATTGTGGCTAATGATTTGAGGGCGCTAAATTAAGAAAACGCCTGACATGTGTCAAGCGTTAGTCAAAATTCGTACATGCTATCCGTAGATTCTGGAGTCCAGCTGATATTAAAAGTTCCAGCTGGAAAAGTTCAGCCCAAAAAGCTATAGTCAAACCTCATTATGGATGAACTTGTAACCACTGTCACGGACAAACCATCAATCCCCACAATCCAGATTTAATCATCGAGCGACCCAATGATTCTGACCCTGTCCATGCGCCAATTATTCACGCTGACCGCCTTTGCAGCCGGCATGGCGCTTATCAATCCTGTTGCTCAATCTGCGGACAGTTCCAGCACTCCCGCTACGGAAGATGCCTCACTAACCCCTGATTTCATTTACAAGTATCTGGTCGGCGAAGTCGCAGGCCAGCGTGGCGAACTTGGCCTGGCCAGCAACCTGTTTCTTGATCTGGCCAAAAGCAGCCGCGATGCCAGGCTCGCCGAACGCGCAACCAAGGCTGCCATCTACGGCAACAACCCGGCCGTTGCGGTACAAGCGGTAAGCCTGTGGTCTGAACTCGATCCCGACTCGGTAGACGCACAACAAACCACCGTTCAAATGCTGGTCAGCACCGGCCGACTGGCCGAAACCAAACCATACCTCGACAAATTGCTGGCAAAGGAAGATACCCGGGCCAACGGCTTTCTCTATTTGCACAGCCTGTTTTCCAGACAAACGGACAAACAGGCGGTACTTGAACTGGTTCAGGAACTGGCAGCCAAGTACCCGGCCCTGCCCGAATCACATTTCGCCATCGCACAGGCCGCCTGGGATGCCGGCAAGCGCGAACTGGCGCTGGAGCAACTTGCCCTTGCCGAAAAACTCCGCCC
>PHCD01000217.1 GCA_002842135.1 Betaproteobacteria bacterium HGW-Betaproteobacteria-8
GGCGGCGAAGCCTGCCGTGAACTTTTGAGCGAGTCCGAGTTCGCGGCCATGTCACAGCTGAGTGTCATACAGCATAAACTGCAGGGACTGGTGGAGTACGACAGCAGCCTGCAGGAGGTGCTGGATATTCTGGACTCTTCCCTGATCCAGCTGGAAGAGAGCAATCGCCTGCTCAATCGTTACCTGCAACGGGCAGACCTTGACCCGGAACGTCTGCAAGAGGTTGAGTTGCGCATCCAGGATATTCATGCCGCCGGTAGAAAATACCGGGTGCGCCCCGAGGAGTTGCCCGATATATTGCAATCGGCGCAGGTTCGGATGTCGGAGCTTGATGGGTTGGGTGATGACGGCGCTCTGCAAAGGTTGGAGACGGAAGCTAAGGCGGTCTATGACAAGTCTGCACAGGAGTTGAGTGCGGGACGCAAGCAGGCGGCTGACCGGCTGGGCAAGGAAATCACTGCCAGAATGCAGACGCTGGCGCTCGCTGGCGGCAGTTTTGCCGTTTCGCTGGAGGCACAAACGCCGGCAGCGAGCGGCCTCGAGCAGGTTGAGTTTCTGGTGGCCGGGCATGCCGGCGTGCCGCTGCGTCCGCTGTCCAAAGTGGCATCAGGTGGTGAGTTGTCACGTATCAGTCTGGCTATCCGTGTCGTTACTGCGCAACAGGGCGATATCCCTACCATGATTTTCGATGAGGTGGATGTCGGTATCGGTGGCGGTGTGGCCGAGATTGTCGGGCAGTTGCTGAAGGAGCTCGGGGCAAAACGTCAGGTGCTGGTCATCACTCACCTGCCTCAGGTGGCGGCGCAGGGTGCCGAGCATTTGCGTGTGAGTAAATCGGTGACAGATGGCCAGACGCTGAGCCGGATAGAAATGCTCGATCAGGTCGAGCGCATTGACGAGATTGCACGCATGTTGGGTGGCGTCGAGATTACCGATACGACGCGCCAGCACGCTAGGGAAATGCTGGGCGTTTAAGTGAATTGCGATTCATGATTTGTATGGGCAGGGCTGCTTGGTGCAGTCGGCATAGATATACAGGGAGTGCTCGTGGATTTTGAAGCCACGGGATTCGGCCGCAATCTTCTGGCGTTTTTCGATTTCCTCATCAACAAATTCTTCCACACGACCGCATTGCAAGCAGACGATGTGGTCGTGGTGTCCGCCCTGATTTAATTCAAACACAGCCTTGCCGCTTTCGAAATGGTGGCGCATCAGTAATCCGGCTTGCTCAAATTGGGTGAGCACTCTGTAGACAGTAGCCAGGCCGACATCCTCGCCTGAAGTCAGCAGGATCTTGTAGACATCTTCCGCGGAAAGATGACGTTCCTTGCTGTTTTCAAACAGGCTGAGCACTTTAAGGCGGGGTAAGGTGGCCTTGAGGCC
>PHCD01000218.1 GCA_002842135.1 Betaproteobacteria bacterium HGW-Betaproteobacteria-8
CTTAACCTCGTACCTTCCGGTATCGTTCGTGATGGTATCAAATGCTATATCGGCAATGGTGTGGTGCTGGATGTCAGCCATCTGCTGGATGAAATCAAGGGTCTGGAGAAAGAGGGCATTCAGGTTCGCAATCGCCTGAAGGTCAGCCCGGGTTGCCCTTTGATTCTCGACTGCCATATCAAGCTGGACAAGGCGCGTGAAGCTGCGAGGGGTGTCGACAAGAAGATCGGCACGACAGGCAAGGGCATAGGCCCCACTTACGAAGACAAGGTGGCGCGCCGTGCCTTACGCGTCTATGACCTGTTCTATCCGGAGCGTTTTGCTGAAAAATTGAAGGAAGTATTTGATTATCACAATTTCGTGCTGGTCAATTACCTAAATGCCGAACCTGCAGATTATGATGCGCAATTGGCTAAATGTATGGCGCAGGTGGAAGAGCTTCGCCCCATGGTGGCAGATATTTCGGCAGAGCTTTATGCCGCAAATGATGCAGGAGAAAGACTTTTGTTCGAAGGGGCACAAGGTACGCTGCTTGATGTCGACCACGGTACCTATCCCTATGTGACTTCTTCCAACTGTGTATCCGGTCAGGCTGCTGCAGGTACTGGCGTGGGTCCTCAGATGCTGCATTATGTGCTGGGTATCACCAAAGCCTACACCACACGTGTCGGCGGTGGCCCATTTCCCAGCGAACTGGATATCGAGACCATCGATCTTCCCGGTTATCAGATGTCGAACAAGGGGCGTGAGATCGGCACGGTAACCAAGCGCAAGCGTCGTTGTGGCTGGTTTGATGCTGCAGCCTTGCGCCGTTCTGCCAAGATCAACGGTTTGACCGGTTTGTGTATCACCAAGCTGGATGTGCTGGACGGCATTGCCGAACTGGATATTTGTACCGGATATGAACTGGATGGCAAGCTGGTTGACATGCTGCCTGTGGGTGCGGACGATGTCGCTCGTTGCGAGCCGGTTTACGAGACATTGCCCGGCTGGAGCGAGAGCACTTTTGGTATCAGCCGCTGGGAAGACCTGCCTGAGAACGCACAGGTTTATTTAAAACGCCTCGAGGCGCTATGCGGTGTGCCGGTCGATATTGTTTCCACTGGCCCCGAGCGTGATGAAACCATAGTGTTGCGTCATCCTTTCGGAGTCTGAGTCTTGGCCAACGAGGAAAAACGCCTGGCCTGGGCGCTGACCGGTTCCGGTCATTATCTGCGTGAATGCCTGGATATCATCAGCAGTCTGGAGAATGTCGACCTGTTCCTGAGCAAGGCTGCGGCCGAGATTCTGCAGCAGTACGGCTACAAGCATAATGTCGGTCGTGTTTTTCAGGACAAGACCGCGAGCAGCGTGCCGGTTGAGCTGTTCTATCAGGGCAAATA
>PHCD01000219.1 GCA_002842135.1 Betaproteobacteria bacterium HGW-Betaproteobacteria-8
TCAACTTCATCCAGCAGGAACAGCGGGTTTTTGACGCCGACCTTGGTCATGCTCTGCAACACCTTGCCGGGCATGGAACCGATATAGGTTCTACGGTGACCGCGAATTTCGGATTCGTCTCGCACACCACCGAGCGCCATGCGTACAAACTTGCGATTGACTGCCTTGGCGATACTCTGGCCGAGCGAAGTTTTACCGACACCAGGAGGGCCTACCAGGCAGAGGATAGGCGCTTTCAGCTTGTCGACGCGTTGTTGCACGGCGAGATACTCAATGATACGTTCCTTGACCTTGTCCAGGCCATAGTGATCGGCATCCAGTATATCCTCAGCAGCACCCAGGTCCTTGCTGATCTTGGTCTTCTTCTTCCATGGCAGGCTGACCAGGGTCTCGATGTAATTGCGTACAACAGAGGCTTCTGCCGACATAGGGGACATCAGCTTCAGCTTCTTCAATTCAGAATTGGCCTTGACCAAAGCCTCCTTTGGCATACGTGCATCCTTGATGCGCTTTTCCAACTCCTCGATATCGGCATTCTCATCCTGCTCACCGAGCTCTTTCTGAATCGCCTTGACCTGCTCATTGAGGTAATACTCGCGCTGGCTCTTTTCCATCTGACGTTTGACCCGGCCGCGGATACGCTTTTCCACCTGCAAAATGTCGATCTCCGCCTCCAGCAGGTTGAGCAAGTGCTCCAGGCGCTCCACGACACTGAACATCTCAAGTATCTTCTGCTTTTCTTCCAGTTTCAGCGTCAGGTGCGCAGTAATGGTGTCAGCCAGTCGACCAGCATCATCGATGGTCGCCAGTGAAGTGAGGATTTCCGGCGGAATCTTCTTGTTGAGCTTGACGTACTGGTCGAATTGCGTGAAGACTGTGCGCATCAGCGCTTGTGACTCGTTGTCCGGGTCCGCCGCATCCTCTACATCTTCAGCCCGCGCAGCAAAGCATTCCTCGGTTTCCACGAACTCGATCACACGTGCGCGGCGAATACCCTCGACCAACACTTTCACA
This sequence comes from Betaproteobacteria bacterium HGW-Betaproteobacteria-8, assembly GCA_002842135.1. The sequence goes on from PHCD01000219.1 coordinate 1,015, forward strand.
GTGCCATCGGGCAGCTTCAACATCTGCAGGACGGTAGCAATAGTACCGACTTCATACAAGTCGGTGGCATCCGGATCGTCGTTATTGGGTGATTTCTGTGCAACCAGCAGAATCTGCTTGTTGTTTTCGGAAGCGATTTCCAGGGCCTTGACCGATTTTGCACGCCCAACGAACAACGGAATCACCAGATGCGGATAGACGACAACGTCACGCAGTGGCAACAATGGCAGCAGCCCTGATTCGGCTGAGAAAACCGGCAAGCTAGATTCAGTCATGTGAGTACCTTAAGTGTTGACTACACGGCACTGCGCCGTGTGTGTATAACGCAGTTGGGGGCAGAACTACTAGTTTCAAGTAGAAAATCGAG
>PHCD01000220.1 GCA_002842135.1 Betaproteobacteria bacterium HGW-Betaproteobacteria-8
GCTGGCGATTGGCGATGGCCTGGTCGCGCAGATTCCTTCACTGATTATTTCCACCGCAGCCGGTGTTGTGGTTTCACGCGTTGCCAATGATCAGGATATTGGCAACCAGCTGGTCAACCAACTGTTTTCCAACCCGCGGCTGCTCTATATTGCAGCTGGCATTCTGGGCGGCATGGGCATCATCCCCGGCATGCCTAACCTGGCTTTCCTCACCCTCGCCGGCATCCTGGCGGGTGCGGCTTATTTCATTGCCGGCCACAAGACGGCTGCCTTGGTGCAGAAGGCCGCAGATGAAGAGCCTCCCCCGGCGAGTGCAGAAAGCGAAGAAGCCAGCTGGAACGATGTTTTGCCGGTCGATGTACTTGGGCTGGAAGTCGGCTATCGCCTGATTTCACTGGTAGACAAGAATCAGGGCGGCGACCTGCTCAAACGCATCAAAGGCATACGCAAGAAATTTGCGCAGGAGGTCGGCTTCCTCACGCCGCCTGTGCATATCCGCGACAATCTGGAGCTGAAACCATCTGCCTATCGCATCACCATGAAGGGTGTGGAGATTGCCCGGGGCGAGGCGATCAACAGCCAGTTCCTGGCCATTGATCCGGGCATGGTGGCAGGTTCCCTGCCTGGTACGCAAACCAAGGATCCGGCCTTTGGCTTGCCAGCGGTCTGGATTGAAAGCGAGCTGCGCGACCAGGCCCAGGGCATGGGTTATACCGTGGTTGACGCCAGCACCGTGATTGCCACGCACCTGAACCATGTGATTGGCCAGCATGCCGCCGAGCTGTTGGGCCGCCAGGAGGTGCAGCAACTGCTCGACCACATGGCCAAGGAATCCCCACGGCTGATCGAAGACCTGGTACCCAAAACCATGCCGCTTTCTACCGTGCAGAAAGTGCTGCAGAACTTGCTGACGGAAAGCGTGCACATTCGCGATATGCGCACCATTATTGAAACCCTGTCCGAATACGCGCCACGCATGACGGATGCTGAAGACCTGACTGCAGTTGTCCGCGTGCAACTTGGCCGGGCCATAGTTCAGCAATTGTTCCCTGAAGGTGATGAAGTTTCCGTCATGACCTTCGACCATCAACTGGAAAACCTGCTGCTGCAAGCGATGCAAGCCGGCGCTGAGAAAGCGGCGATTGAGCCCGGCCTGGCCGAGACGCTGGCATCGAAAACCGAGCGTGCAGCCAAGCAACAAGAACAAATGGGGATGACTCCTGTATTGTTGGTGCCGTCGCCTTTACGTGCGGTGCTGGCGAAATTCCTTCGCCGCGCCATTCCTCATCTGCGCGTGCTTTCGCATGATGAACTTCCCGATTCAAAAACCATACGTGTGACTAGTCTTATTGGAGGTCAAGCATGAACGTTAAACGATTTT
>PHCD01000066.1 GCA_002842135.1 Betaproteobacteria bacterium HGW-Betaproteobacteria-8
CAAGGCTTGAGCAAATATGTTTGAGGGTATGGTTTTTCAGGACTTCGTGTTCTACACATTCGCGGCGATTCTGCTGTTCGCCGGCCTGCGTGTGATCACGGCGCGCAACCCCGTGCATGCCGCGCTGTTTCTGGTGCTGGCTTTCTTTACCGCGGCCGGTATCTGGCTGCTGCTGGAAGCCGAGTTCCTCGCCATCGTGCTGGTGCTGGTCTATGTCGGCGCCGTCATGGTGCTGTTCCTGTTCGTCGTCATGATGCTGGATATCAATCTTGACCGGCTACGCGAAGGGTTCTGGGATTATCTGCCGATGGCCGGCTTCATCGGCGTGTTGATGGCGGCCGAAATGGTGATGATCCTTGGCAGCAAGAATTTCGGCGTCGACCGTATCGGCGCGCCGCCGGCCAAACCTGCCGATTACAGCAATACTGCAGAATTGGGCCGTGTGCTGTATTCCGATTATCTGCTGACCTTTGAACTGGCTGCCGTCGTGCTGCTGGTTGCGATTGTCGCTGCCATCGCACTGACTCTGCGCGACCGCAAGGATAACAAGTTCATCAATCCTGCCGACCAGGTCAAGGTCAAGCGCGCCGACCGTGTGCGCATGGTCAGCATGCCTTCATTCAAAGAGCCGCCGGCAGACGATGCGGCCAACAATACTAAGGATCAAGCCTGATGGTCGGTCTGTCACATTATCTGGTACTCGGTTCATTGCTGTTTGCCATCAGCGTGGTCGGCATTTTCCTCAACCGCAAGAATGTCATCATTTTGTTGATGGCCATTGAATTGATGCTGCTGGCAGTGAATCTCAACTTCATTGCTTTCTCTCATTATCTGAATGACCTGGCCGGTCAGGTGTTCGTCTTCTTCATCCTGACGGTGGCCGCTGCCGAATCCGCTATCGGATTGGCGATCCTGGTACTGCTGTTCCGCAACATGAAAACCATCAACGTCGATGATCTCGATCAATTGAAAGGCTAGAACGAGATGACGATGCAAACCATTTACCTGCTGATTCCCACTTTGCCTATGATTGCAGCGGCGATAGTCGGCCTCTTCGGCCGTAAATTGCCACGTGCCTCTGCGCACTGGATCACCATACTCGGCGTTGCTGCTTCATTTGCACTTTCAGCTTATGTGTTCAAATATGTGCTCGACGGTCATGCATTCAACGGCTCGGTCTATACCTGGCTGATCAGCGGTGGTACTACTTTTGAGGTCGGTTTCCTCATCGACAAGCTTTCGGCCACCATGATGGTGGTGGTGACTTTCGTTTCGCTCATGGTGCACATCTACACCATCGGCTATATGGAAGAAGACCCGGGTTACAGCCGATTCTTCAGCTACATCTCGCTGTTCACCTTCTCCATGCTGATGCTGGTCATGAGCAACAATTTCATGCAACTATTCTTCGGCTGGGAAGCGGTGGGCCTGGTCTCGTATTTGCTGATCGGTTTCTGGTACAAGCGGCCGACCGCTATCTATGCCAATCTGAAAGCTTTCCTGGTTAACCGTGTCGGTGACTTTGGCTTCCTGCTCGGTATCGGTATGGTGCTCTATTTCCTTGGCAGCCTGGACTATGCCGCTGTGTTCTCGGTGGCACCGCAAATGGCGGAAAATACGGTACAGCTGATCCCTGGCGTAGATTGGTCCTTGATGACTGTGATCTGCATCCTGCTGTTTATCGGCGCCATGGGTAAATCCGCGCAGGTGCCGCTGCATGTCTGGCTGCCGGATTCGATGGAAGGTCCGACCCCGATTTCCGCATTGATTCACGCGGCGACCATGGTCACGGCCGGTATCTTCATGGTGGCGCGCATGTCGCCATTGTACGAACTGTCGACCACGGCGCTATCCTTCGTGCTCATCATCGGCGCCATCACCGCACTGTTCATGGGTTTCCTCGGCATCATCCAGAACGATATCAAGCGCGTCGTCGCTTATTCCACGCTGTCGCAACTGGGCTATATGACGGTTGCTCTTGGCGCTTCTGCCTACTCGGTGGCGATGTTCCACCTGATGACACATGCTTTCTTCAAGGCCTTGCTGTTCCTTGCTGCCGGTTCCGTCATCATGGCCATGCACCACGATCAGGACATTCGCAATATGGGTGGTTTGCGCAAGTACATGCCCATCACCTGGATTACTTCGCTGATCGGTTCATTGGCACTGATCGGCACACCACTGTTCTCCGGCTTCTATTCCAAGGATTCCATTATCGAAGTGGTGAAACTCTCCGAAATTACTGGCAGCGGCTTCGCTTATTTCGCCGTGCTGGCCGGTGTCTTCGTTACCGCCTTCTACTCCTTCCGCATGTATTTCCTTGTGTTCCATGGCAAGGAGCGCTGGATGGAGGTCAAGCATGATGCGCACGACGAAGCGCATGGCCACGAGGAACATCACGGCCTGGCACCACACGAGAAGCCGCATGAGCAGAAATGGGTGGTGACTTTGCCGCTTGTTCTGCTGGCGATTCCTTCGGTTGTCATCGGTTATATCGCGATCGAACCCATGCTGTTCGGCGATTTCTTCAAGGGCGTGATCCATGTTGATCGGGCTGCACACCCTGCCATGAGCGTGCTCGCCAGCCATTTTCACGGTGCGGCGGCGATGGCCCTGCACGGGCTGCAAAGCTGGCCGTTCTGGTTGGCGCTGTCCGGTGTAGCCCTCTCATGGTTCTTCTACATGAAGCGTCCGGATATTCCTGCGGCTATCAAGCAGCGTTTCGAACTGATCTATCGCATCCTTGATAACAAGTACGGCTTCGACAGCTTTAACGACAAGTTCTTTGCCGCCGGTTCACGCTGGCTGGGCAACAAGCTGTGGCAGATTGGTGACGTCAAGTTGATCGACGGTGCCGTGGTCAACGGCACTGCAAGATTGATCGTTCGCCTGTCCGGCATTGTCCGCCAGCTGCAGTCGGGCCTGATCTATCACTATGCTTTCGCCATGATTATTGGCGCGTTCCTCCTGCTGACCTTCTTCATGAAGGTATAAAAAGAAAATGATGACCGAACTTCCTATTATCAGCCTTGCCATTTGGGTGCCCATCCTGGCCGGCATCCTTGTACTGTTTACGGGTGACGACAGACGTGCCTGTCTGGCTCGTTGGCTGGCGCTGGCCGGTTCTATTGCAGGCTTCCTGGCGACCCTGCCGCTCTATACAGAATTCAACTTTGCCTTTGGCGGTTTTCAGTTTCAGGAAAGGCTGAGCTGGATACCTGCTTTCAATATCCATTACCACCTTGGTGTGGACGGTATCTCGGTGCCGCTGATCCTGCTGACCAGTTTCATGACCATGGTCGTCGTGGTCGCCGGCTGGGAAGTGATTGAGAAGCGCGTGGCACAGTACATGGCGTCTTTCCTCATCATGTCCGGTCTCATGATCGGCGTGTTCAGCGCGCTGGATACCATTCTCTATTACGTGTTCTGGGAAGCGATGCTGATCCCGATGTTCCTCGTCATTGGTATCTGGGGCGGGCCTAACCGGGTATACGCCACCATCAAGTTCTTCCTCTATACCTTGCTCGGTTCCTTGCTGATGCTGGTGGCTTTCATCTATCTCTATCACCAGACCGACAGTTTCGCACTGACCGATTATTACCAGCTGCCGTTGACACTGCCGGTGCAGATTCTGATTTTCTTTGCTTTCTTCATGGCCTTTGCCGTGAAAATCCCGATGTGGCCGGTGCATACCTGGCTGCCGGATGCGCACGTTGAAGCGCCGACTGGCGGTTCCGTCGTGCTGGCTGCCATCATGCTCAAGCTCGGTGCCTATAGCTTCCTGCGCTTCGCCATGCCGATCGCACCCGATGCTTCGCACACTCTGGCCGGCTTCATGATTACGCTGTCGCTGATCTCGATTGTTTATATTGCCTTTGTTGCGCTGGCACAGAGGGACATGAAGAAGCTGATCGCCTATTCATCGATCTCACACATGGGTTTCGTCACACTGGGCATGTTCATTTTCAACCCGCTCGGTATGGAAGGGGCGGTTGTGCAGATGATTTCGCATGGATTCATCTCGGCAGCCATGTTCCTCTGCGTTGGCGTGCTGTATGACCGCGTGCATTCCCGTGAGATTTCCGCTTACGGTGGCGTGGTCAATACCATGCCGACCTTTGCCGCCTTTGCCGTGCTGTTCGCCATGGCCAATGCCGGCCTGCCTGGCACTTCCGGCTTCGTCGGCGAATTCCTGGTCATCCTCGGTTCGATGCAGGTCAACTTCTGGTACGCCTTCCTCGCTGCGCTGACGCTGATCTTCGGTGCCGCTTATACCCTGTGGATGGTCAAGCGCGTGTTTTTCGGCGAGGTCGCCAATACACACGTGGCCGAGCTGAAGGACATTAACAGGCGCGAGTTCCTGATTCTGGGCGTGCTGGCAGTGCTGGTGCTGGGCTTCGGTCTGTATCCCGCGCCTATTACGGAAATGACCAATGCCACCGTTACACAGTTGCTGTCACACATGGCGCATAGTAAGTTGCCAGCTGGATTCTGAGATTGAGATAAACCCATGAACGAAATTCTTCCTGACTTGATCTCCGCACTCCCCGAGATATTCGTGCTCGGCATGGCGATGTTCATCCTGCTGCTGGACCTGTTCCTCAAGCCATCCAATCGTGTGTTGATCTATGTCCTTTCCCAGCTGACACTGGCCGGTGCCGCTGCCATTACTATCCTGACGCACACACCGGCCGTCAGTTATGCCTATACCGGCATGTTTGTCGATGACCCGATGTCGGATGTCTTGAAGGTCATGATCTATATCGGCACCGCCATCATGTTCGTCTACACGCGGCATTATCTGACGCTGCGCGGCATGTTCCGCGGCGAGTATTACGCGCTGGTGCTGTTCTCCATGGTCGGCATGATGATCATGGTGTCCGGACAGAACTTCCTGACGCTGTATATGGGGCTGGAGTTGCTGTCGCTTTGCCTCTATGCGTTGGTAGCGCTGGATCGCGACAATTCGCGTGCAACCGAAGCGGCGATGAAGTATTTCGTGTTGGGTGCGCTGGCTTCCGGCATGCTGCTCTACGGCATGTCCATGATGTATGGCGCTACCGGTAGCCTGGATATCACGCAAGTGGGCAATTCCCTGTCTCATGGTGCGCCGACCTATTCCATGCTGATTCTGGGCTTGGTGTTCATCGTTGCCGGCCTTGCTTTCAAGCTGGGTGCCGTGCCATTCCAGATGTGGGTACCGGACGTTTACCATGGTGCGCCGACCGCGATGACCATGCTGATCGGTTCCGTCCCCAAGCTGGCGGCCTTCGCCATGGTCATCCGTCTGCTGGTGCAGGGCTTGTACGTGCTGGCTGTCGACTGGCAGGGCATGCTGGTCATCATGGCCGTGCTCTCTATTATCATCGGTAACGTCACGGCGATTGCGCAGACCAACCTGAAACGCATGCTGGCCTATTCCACCATCTCGCATATCGGCTTCATGCTGTTCGGCATCATGAGCGCCAGTCTCAACGGCTTCGCGTCTTCCATGTTCTATGTATCTGCCTACGTGCTGATGACGCTGGCCGGCTTCGGCATGATCCTGCTGCTGTCGCGTCAGGGTTTCGAAGCCGAGAACCTGGATGACCTCAAGGGTCTCAATCAACGCAGTCCCTGGAACGCCTTCATGATGATGATCGTCATGTTCTCCATGGCGGGTGTACCGCCTACGCTGGGTTTCTACGCCAAGTTCACTGTGTTGCAGGCAGCGCTTGAAGCAGGCTTTGTTGGCGTCGTCATATTCGCCGTATTGATGGCAGCTGTCGGTGCTTTCTACTATCTGCGCGTCGTCAAGCTCATGTATTTCGATGAACCGCTGGACAATAGTCCGATCGATGCGCCGACTGGTATGCGGGTGATGCTCGGCATCAATGCGCTCGGGCTGCTGGCGCTGGGCCTGATGCCGCAAATCCTGATGGGCATTTCGGCATACGCTATATTCAACAGTATCTAGGCGAGTTCAATCATGACCAATTTCGTATTGTTGTTACTCGCATTCCTGGTCGCCAATTTGCCCTGGTTTTCCAATCGCTTGTTCTTTTTGGTCCCATTGAAACGCCGGCCAAAATCCATCGGTTGGTGCCTGCTCGAACTGGTTGTGCTTTATTTTGTCATGGGTGCCGTAGCCTTCTATACGGAGCGCACTACGCTGGGGCAAGTGGCAAATCAGAACTGGGAGTTTTATGCCGTGACTGCCAGTCTTTTTATCGTGTTTGCATTTCCGGGTTTCGTTTACAGGTATTTCTGGCAACGCAGGTAATAACAAAAAACATCTTCCTGAACTGAGTGGGCACTGATATGAACAGAGAACATTCGCCAGTCAAATCCATATTCGCAGTTTTATTCCTCAGTTCTGCCTTGCTGGCATGCAGCATGACAGACAAGATACTGCCCAATGCAGAATTCAACACCTTGATGGTTGAGGCGGATGCTGCGGCCCATGATGGACGCTGGAACGATGCAATAAGCAAGCTGGACCAGGCAGGCATCCTGCAGCCGAACAACTTTAACGTCAAATTGAAACAAGGGCAGGCTTACCAGCAAAGCGGCAAGCTTGCACTGGCGCATAATGCCTACCAGCAGATCATTGATGCTAATCCCAATCCATCCGGGAAAAATGTCGAGATTGTAACTACAGCAAAAGCCAGCCAGGCTAAGCTTGGCTTCGGCAGCGCAGTACTTGCGCAAGAATCAGCTCCGGTTAAGGCATCTGAATTGAAGAACGCCGAGCTGGTCGAAGAGGTCGCTGCAGTCAATATTGCGGAAAAAGCAAAAACTGCGGCGAGTGATGCAACACCCGTAAAAGAGCCGACGCAAGAAGAAAAACCGGTTGCACCGGTGAGCGAAGTGGAAACCATCAATGTTCAAATTGAGGCTTGGCGCGAGGCATGGCAGGAAAAGCATGTAAGTGACTATCTGTCTTTTTATGTGCAGGATTTCTCCGGGGATTTCAGCAGCCATGCAGAATGGCGCAAGCAAAGAACACACAAGCTCAGTGCTGCCAGTGATTTGAGCATTCAGATTTCTGCCCTGAAGGTGGAGTTGCAAGGGGATGCCCGTGCCGTCGCCACCTTTGTCCAGTCCTTTCAGTCAGCGAACTATGCAGATAACGGGCTGAAAACTCTGCAATTGCAAAAAATCAACGAGCGCTGGCTGATTGAGCGTGAACAATTTAGCAAGCAATAAGACAGTCTTTGCTATGGCCGCATCTGACAAGAGTGCTGACGATCTGACGGAGGCCTGCCTGTCTTCACTGGAGCTTGAGCACACCAGGTTTCTTAAGGTCAAGCGTGACCGGGTGTTGCTGCCAAGCGGTCATGAGGGCGAGCGTGAATACATCATGCACCCGGGCGCCGTGCTGGTGATCCCCATGCTGGATGACGGCCGGCTGGTGCTGGAACGACAGTTCCGCTATCCGCTTCGGCAGGTTTTTATCGAATTGCCTGCCGGCAAAATCGACCCGAACGAGGACCCCTTAGTCACTGGTCAGCGTGAGCTGCAGGAAGAGACTGGCTACACGGCAAGCGAATGGATATACCTGGCTGCGCAGCATCCCTGTATCGGTTATTCCGACGAAATCATCCATATCTATCTGGCGCGTGGCTTGGCGGCGGGGCAGCATCAGCGCGATGCAGACGAGGCCCTGCAGATTTTCGAAGCGGACTTGAATGCTTGCCTGCAAATGGTTCAACGCGGTGAGATTACGGACGGCAAGACTATCATTGCCTTGTTCTGGCTGGAAAAATATTTGCAAGGTTCATGGCCTGCCCAGCCCTGATCGTCGGCTGTGGTGATCTGGGCGGGGTGGTTGCCGATTTATTGAATCAGCAGGGCTTCCCCGTTACCGGCGTCAGACATAGTCAGGCACCTGGGCCGGATGGCGTGCCACTGATTCAGGCGGATGTCACCGATGCCGCCAGTCTTGAGCCCTTGGCTGCCGTTAGGCCGCAAATCCTGTTGTATTGTGTCGCTGCCGATGCGCAGACCGACGAGAGCTATAAAGCGCATTATGTCGATGGCCTGCGTAATGTGCTGGCCGTGCTGGAGCCTTGCAAGTCATTGCGGCATGTCTTTTTTGTTTCCAGCACGCGGGTCTATGGCCAGCAGACAGATGACTGGCTGGATGAGAACAGTCCGGCACAGCCTTCCGACTTTGGTGGCCTGCGGCTATATGAAGCCGAGTCCCTGCTGGAAACGCTCAATATCCCCTACACCATACTGAGGCTTTCCGGTATCTATGGCCCCGGCAGGACGCGGTTATTGCAACTGGCCAAGACCCCACAGGCATGGCCGTTAAAGAACAGCTGGACCAACCGGATTCATCGGGATGATGCCGCCGCGTTTATCGCGCACTGTGTGACAAAGGCAGACATGGGCGAGGTGTTGGCGCAGCTTTACCTGGTGACGGACAGCCAGCCGGTGCCGCAGTATGAAGTGCTGCAATGGCTTGCAGTAAAACAGGGTACGGATATGGCAGTAGTGTCAATGCCGCCGGTTGAAGGCGGCAAGCGCTTGAGCAACAGGCGCTTGCTCGATAGCGGGTTCAATCTGCGCTATCCGGATTATCAAGCGGGTTACGGTCAGCTGCTGGCGTCAGAAAATCCATTCAGGCGCTGACGATACAATCCATCAAAGCCTGCAAATGTTCTTTCTGTGTAAACGGATTCATCAGTGTCGTGCGCAGCCAGAGCTTGCCATGGAGTTCGACCTGGGTCAGATGGAACTGGCCGCTTTCGACGATCTTTTTCCTCAAATCGGCCTGATGCTGGTTCAACTGCTCGCCTGAAACTTCCTTTGCCAGATGCCGGAAGCAGACGATATTGGTTTGCGGCATCATCAGCAGTTCGAAATCTGGATGCGCCTGCAGCATTTTCGCAAACAACTGCGCCTTGGCAAACGCTTCATCGACCAGGGTTGCCAGTCCCTCAACTCCATACAGCGAGAATGCTGTCCACAACTTCAGTGCCATCATGCGTTTGGTGCATTCCAGCGTGCGGTAGCTGACGTTGTAGGTTTCAACATCATGATTTCCGCCCTGGAACAGGTAGGAGGCGTCCTGCGCAAAAGCCAGATAGCTGTCTTGCGCCGATCTGAAGAGCACGGCCGATACGGTCGCCGGCATGTAGAGCAGTTTGTGGCCGTCCCAGATGACGGAATCGGCGAGTTCCAGGCCTTGCAACAGGTCGCGATGCCGGGTCGACAGCAGGGCGGAGGCGCCGTGTGCGCCATCCACATGCAGCCAGAGTTTGTGTGTCCGGCAATATTCGCCTATTTCCTGCAATGGGTCGACGCTGCCGGTAGCGGTGCAGGCAGCATTGGCGACGACCGCCATTACTGTTTCCTGCCTGCTCAGGCAATCCTGATGTGCGCGCACAATGTCTGCAAGCAGCATGCGGCCTTGTGGGTCGGTTTGAATCCGGATGACTGCATCGGTTCCCAGACCCATGATGCCGGCTGCGCGAGAAATCGAATAATGGCTGTGTTCCGAAGCGAGGATGCGCAAAGGTTGCTGTGAAGCAACGCCATGCTTCCATATGTTGTTGTCGCTGGCGTGCTGACGTGCCGCCAGTAGCGCCGTCAGGTTTGCTTGGGCGCCGCCCGAGGTGAGGACGCCATTGACTTCCTGCATCTGCCAGCCAATCAGCGTGCTCAGCCAGCGGATGACCTGGCGTTCCAGCATGGTGGCGCTGGGTCCGGTCTCGTAGACCGCCATGGCCTGGTTGGTCAGTGAAGCTACCAAGTCGCACAAGGCGGCGACAGGCAGTGGCGTTGCAACCTGATGTCCCAGATTCTGCGGGTGATGGATGGCCAAATTGCCCGGCAGGATGTCAGCTTCCAGTTTTTTCAGCAGGCCTTTTAGATCCAGTGTTGCTTGCTGAGGCAGTGGCGCTTGCCAGGACTTGTCCTCGGTCGACGGCTGACGCCAGTTCAATACCGGACGCTGCGCGCTCAGGTTGCGTTGCAGTTCTTCCGCCAACAGGTCTATCAGCTCATGGCCGACGGTGCGAAAACTCTCTGCATCAAACATGCTGTCGAACATGGCTTTGCTGTCTGTCACCTTGATTGCTGTCATCTC
>PHCD01000221.1 GCA_002842135.1 Betaproteobacteria bacterium HGW-Betaproteobacteria-8
GGTAATCATGGGGCGCATTGTCGCCCCATATGGCATTTTTGGCTGGGTTAAAGTCCAACCGGATACCGAGATGCTGGATGGCCTGCTTGACTACCCTGAATGGTGGTTGGGCCGTGAAAATCAGTGGCAGAAGTACGAAGTGGAAACTGCCAAGGTGCATAGCGGGACCTTGCTGGTGAAGTTCAAAGGCGTCTCTGACCGGGATGCGGCCTTTGCCCTCAAGAGCAAACAGGTCGCGGTACCAAGAGAGCAGCTTCCTGTACTGGATGAGAACGAATACTACTGGTCTGACCTGATTGGTCTGCAGATAACCAATCTGCAAGGCGTCGATTTCGGCAAGATTGTGGATGTGTTTGAAACAGGTGCCAATGATGTTCTGGTGGCCAGAGGCAACCGGGAACGCCTGATTCCATTCATCGACCAGGTTGTGCTTGATGTGAATCGGGATGCCGGGACCATGCAAGTAGACTGGGATGCCGAGTTTTGAGCGGTATGCCAGAGCGCACAGCTGAGACATCGTATCAATTTGATGTCATTACCCTGTTCCCGCAAATGTTTGATGCGGTGACACAGTCCGGTATCACGGCACGTGCGCTGGAAAAAAGGATTTATGAGTTGTCGCTGTGGAATCCGCGGGATTTCACGACGGACAATTACAAGACCGTAGATGACAGGCCTTACGGCGGCGGCCCCGGCATGGTGATGCTGGCGGAACCGCTGGAAAAGGCGATCAATGCCGCGAAACTGCGACAGCAAGAGGCCGGTGTAAGCCGTGTCAGGGTGATCCACCTGTCGCCGCAAGGCCGGCCGCTGACGCATGAAAAGGTCATGCAACTGGTGGCTGAGCAAGGACTGATATTGCTGGCCAGTCGTTATGAAGGCGTTGATGAGCGCTTGCTGGCGAGTCAGGTGGATGAAGAGATTTCGATAGGCGATTACGTACTATCTGGCGGTGAACTCCCTGCCATGGTGCTGATGGATGCCATCGTGAGGCAGTTGCCGGGTGCGTTGGGCGATGCGGATTCAGCAGTCGAGGATTCGTTTGTTGATGGTTTGCTGGATTGTCCGCATTACACCCGGCCGGAAGAATACAAGGGCGTAAAGGTACCGGAAGTATTGATGTCCGGTAACCATGCAAAGATCAAGCAATGGCGCCTCAAAATGTCATTGCAGAGAACCCGGACCAAACGTCCGGATTTACTGGCCGCAAGGCCGTTGTCAAAAGAGGAATCTCGGCTGCTCAAAGAATTGGAGCAGGAACAAGATTCGCATAACTAGAAGGAGCAACAAAGTGGCTGCAAATATTATTGAAATGTTGGAAAAGGAAGAGATTGCCCGTTTAGGCAA
>PHCD01000222.1 GCA_002842135.1 Betaproteobacteria bacterium HGW-Betaproteobacteria-8
GCAATCGGCCTGTAACGCTTTTACCTGTGCTGCAAACGGCGGCTGGGGCCGCCGTTTGCATTTTTATTTTTAGAGTATGAAACAATAATATGTCAGATCATTTGATGAACACCTACGGCAGGCAGCCTGTGACTTTTGTCAAAGGCGAGGGCGTCTGGTTGTGGGATGAGCACGGCAACAAATACCTCGATGCCTTGGCCGGTGTTGCCGTAAACGGTTTGGGCCATGCGCATCCGAAACTGGTCAAGGCCATTGCCGACCAGTCCGCCAGACTGATTCATGTTTCCAATATCTATCAGATCAGGGAACAAGCCCAGTTGGCAGACAAGCTTGCCGAAATTTCCGGCATGGATCGCGTGTTTTTCTGTAATTCCGGTTGTGAGGCCAATGAGGCCGCCATCAAGTTGGCGCGACTGCACGGTCACAACCGGGGAATCGAGAATCCCGAAATCATCGTCATGGAGAAGGCTTTCCATGGCCGGACCATGGCCACGCTTTCCGCCACCGGCAACCGCAAGGCACAAGCCGGTTTCGAGCCGCTGGTGAGCGGCTTCATTCGTGTGCCGTTTGATGATCTGGAAGCGATCCGCCAAGTCGCCAGCCGCAATCAGAACGTGGTGGCGATTCTGGTCGAGCCGGTGCAGGGCGAGGGCGGCATCAATGTGCCGCACGACGTCAAAGGTTATCTGGCCGGCTTGCGCGAGATCTGCGATGCCCATGGCTGGCTCTTGATGCTGGACGAAGTGCAGAGCGGCATCGGGCGTACCGGTACCTGGTTCGCTTTCCAGCATACCGATGTCATGCCGGATGTCATGACACTGGCCAAGGGCTTGGGGTCCGGCGTGCCAATCGGCGCCTGTCTGGCCAAAGGGCAGGCAGCGGAAGTCTTGACTTACGGCAAGCACGGTTCCACTTTCGGCGGTAATCCGCTGGCATGCACTGCCGGCTTGACGACACTGAATGCGATTGAGCAGGAACGGTTGCGGGAAAATGCCGAGACCATCGGCAACTGGATTTGTGGCCAGCTGAGTGCTGCTTTGGCCGATCAGCCTGGCGTGCAAGTCATACGCAATGCGGGCATGATGATCGGTATCCAGCTGGATCGCCCCTGTGGCGATCTGGTCAAGCGGGCACTGGAACAGAGACTGCTTATCAATGTTACGGCTGAGAACGTCTTAAGGCTGCTACCGCCGCTGGTCATGAACCGGAACGAGGCAAGCCAGCTTGTTCAATTACTGGTTCCGTTGATCCAGAACTTTCTGAGCGAGTAAGACGGTAGCGCATAACCAAAAGCAAGCAAATTATGGCAATCAAACACTTTTTACAATTCAACGACTTGAAGCG
>PHCD01000223.1 GCA_002842135.1 Betaproteobacteria bacterium HGW-Betaproteobacteria-8
GATATTCAAAAAAACTCATCCACAAAACCTGTGGATAGTTTTGTGGATGAGCTTAGAATAACGTTGCTAAGTTACCAGACTTATTAGCTTTTTTTTATGGTGATTAGATTTTGAACAAATAATTAAATTATATTAATCAATAGGTTATAAAAACACTATAAAAACAACCGTTAAACCGTACATCAGATTGTCACATGCATCAAAACTGTGCATAAGCAACGATTTTTAAGACTGGTTTGAAGCATCGGCAGCTAAGTTGTTCACTGCAAAGGAATTAGATTTTCCTGAACACCAAGCTGCCGTTCGTACCACCAAAACCGAAATTGTTCTTCAGTGCATATTCAATCTTCATATCACGCGCAGTGTTGGCACAGAAATCGAGATCACATTCTGGATCCTGGTTGAATATGTTGATTGTCGGTGGCGAAACCTGATGATGAATGGATAGCACGGTAAACACTGATTCCAGACCGCCTGCCCCGCCAAGTAAATGCCCGGTCATGGATTTGGTGGAATTGACTACCAGATTCTTGGCATGGTCGCCGAACGCAGCCTTGATGGCATTGGTTTCGTTGGCGTCACCTAATGGCGTGGAGGTGCCATGCGCATTGATGAACTGCACCTGATCCGGATTTATGCCGGCGTTTTGCATGGCGTTACGCATGGAGCGGCGCGGGCCGTCCATGTTCGGCGCAGTCATGTGATAGGCATCAGCACTCATACCGTAACCCACCAGTTCAGCATATATCTTTGCGCCACGTTTTTTGGCTGATTCGTATTCTTCCAGCACCATGACACCGGCACCTTCACCAATAACGAAGCCGTCGCGATCCTTGTCCCATGGGCGGCTTGATGTGGCCGGATCGTCATTACGGGTGGAAAGCGCGCGAGCAGCCGCAAAGCCGCCTACGGACAGCTCCGTGATTGCCGCTTCTGCACCGCCAGCGATCATGACATCTGCATCGCCGTACTCGATCATACGCGCAGCGTCACCGATGGAATGGGTGCCCGTGGTACAAGCCGTGACGATGGATACATTGGGGCCCTTGAAGCCATACATGATGGACAGGTTGCCCGAGATCATGTTGATGATGGTGCCGGGGATGAAGAACGGCGATATCTTGCGCGGACCGCCTTCGTCATAGGTGTCGTTGGTTTCTTCAATCAGACGCAGACCGCCGATGCCGGAACCGATGGAAACACCGATACGTTCGGCGTTTTCTTCAGTGGCAACGATGCCTGAATCCTTGACTGCCTCGATCGCTGCAGCCAGGCCGTACTGGATGAAAACATCCATACGGCGGGCCTCTTTTGCCGGCAGATATTGCGAAACATCGAAA
>PHCD01000224.1 GCA_002842135.1 Betaproteobacteria bacterium HGW-Betaproteobacteria-8
GAAAGCCCTTGCACTTCGCGATAATCAAGGTCGGCAGGTAGACGAATCTCTTCACTGCCGCGTTGACGCCGGATTTCCTCGGCCTGACGATCGATATAACCCTGATACTTGGCGGCAATCTCCACCTGCTGACGCACCTGCTCATCAATCGGCTCGACCCTGTCTTCCTGCGCCGCTAACGGCAAACTGAGCAGGGACTCGTAACTGACATCAGGGCGGCGCAACAACTCGAACAAGGAATACTCGTGCTCGATCGGTTTGCCAAGCACGCGCATTGCATCTTCCTGCGGCAGGCTAGCGGGCTGGACGAAAGTACGTCTGAGGCGCTCCTGCTCACGAGCGATCGCATCCTGTTTGCGAGCAAATGCCTCCCAGCGCACATCATCAACCAGACCAATCTGGCGTCCGGCTTCGGTCAGGCGCATGTCGGCGTTGTCCTCGCGCAACATCAGACGATATTCAGCACGACTGGTGAACATGCGGTAAGGCTCGGTCACGCCGGTCGTGATCAGATCATCGACCAGCACGCCAAGGTAGGCCTGGTCGCGGCTCGGGCACCAGGCTGGTGCATCAACGGCATAAAGTGCGGCATTGGCTCCCGCCAGCAAGCCGGATCGTAATAATCGTATTCAATGGCATAACCCGGGCGCAGGATATGCGCATCCTCCAGGCCGCGAATGGAGCGCACCAGTTGCAGTTGGATATCGAATGGCAGACTGGTCGAAATACCATTGGGATAAATCTCGTTGGTCGTCAGCCCTTCCGGCTCCAGGAAAATCTGGTGGGATTCCTTGTCGGCAAAGCGATGGATCTTGTCTTCCACGGAAGGGCAGTAGCGCGGGCCGACACCCTCGATGACCCCGGTGTACATCGGCGAACGGTCGAGGCCGCTGCGTATGATGTCATGCGTACGTTCATTGGTCTGCGTAATCCAGCAGGAAACCTGTACCGGATGTTGCGCCGCATTGCCAAGGAAAGAGAACACCGGCACCGGATCATCACCCGGCTGCTCCTGCATGACGGAATAGTCGATACTACGGCCGTCGATGCGCGGCGGCGTACCGGTTTTGAGACGGCCGGCCGGCAAACCGATCTCACGCAATCGGGCAGCCAGGGAAATGGAAGGCGGATCACCCGCGCGACCAGCCTGATAATTGCTAAGCCCGACGTGTACCAAGCCACCGAGGAAAGTTCCAGCAGTCAGCACTACCGACTTCGACTGGAATCGCAAGCCCAGTTGCGTCACCACACCTGCGGCACGGTCGCCCTCCAGAATGATGTCATCCACCGCTTGCTGAAACAGCCAGAGATTAGGCTGATTCTCCAGACGATGACGAATGGCTGCCTTGTAGAGTATGCGGTCGGCCTGCGCACGCGTGGCGCGTACGGCCGGCCCCTTGCTGGAGTTGAGGATGCGGAACTGGATACCGCCTTCGTCGGTCGCTGCTGCCATCGCACCGCCCAGCGCATCGATCTCCTTGACCAGATGCCCCTTGCCTATGCCACCAATCGACGGATTACATGACATCTGACCCAAAGTCTCTATATTGTGCGTCAATAGCAAGGTCTTGCGACCCATGCGGGCAGCCGCCAGTGCAGCCTCGGTGCCGGCATGGCCGCCACCCACCACAATGACATCAAAAATATCTGGAAATTGCATTTTCGGGGATTCTCACCTGCTCATCAAAAAATCCATCAACCCCCTTGCCAACAAAGGATCCTGACCTGATGAAATCTGACAGAACTAGAGACAATATTCCTGCTTTGATCTAGGTATGCATCTTACTGCAAACAGGGTGTGACGTCATGCATGATGCAAATGTTTCACGTGAAACATGTTGAAAAACCTGGTTTTTTGCATTTTTCTTACAACTATATTTAATATCAACCGCGTCCTTACACAATTTATTAACATAGTTGGCATATAATTCGCTTGACTCGAAT
>PHCD01000225.1 GCA_002842135.1 Betaproteobacteria bacterium HGW-Betaproteobacteria-8
GTGCCTTGTCTGCGTGCCGAGAAACCGGTGGTTGGTACGGGCATCGAACGTACCGTCGCTGTTGACTCCGGTACTACCGTACAAGCCCGTCGTGGCGGTGTGGTCGACTATGTTGACTCCGGCCGTATCGTCGTTCGTGTGAACGATGATGAAACCGCAGCTGGCGAAGTCGGTGTGGATATTTACAACCTGATCAAGTACACGCGTTCCAACCAGAACACCAACATCAACCAGCGTCCTCTGGTCAAGGTCGGCGATATGCTGGCCCGTGGCGATGTGATTGCTGATGGTGCATCCACCGATATGGGTGAATTGGCGTTGGGTCAGAACATGCTGATCGCCTTCATGCCATGGAACGGTTACAACTTCGAAGACTCGATTCTGATTTCAGAACGTGTCGTTTCCGATGACCGTTACACTTCGATCCATATTGAAGAGCTTTCAGTCGTTGCACGTGACACCAAGCTCGGCGCTGAAGAAATCACCCGTGATATCTCCAATCTGTCCGAGCGTATGCTGGGTCGTCTGGATGATTCCGGCATTATCTACATTGGTGCTGAAGTTGAAGCTGGCGATGTGCTGGTTGGTAAGGTCACCCCCAAGGGTGAAACCCAACTGACTCCGGAAGAAAAACTGTTGCGCGCCATCTTTGGCGAGAAGGCTTCTGACGTCAAGGACACTTCCTTGCGCGTGCCTTCAGGCATGTCCGGTACCGTCATCGACGTGCAGGTCTTCACGCGTGAAGGTATTGAGCGTGATGCACGTGCCCAGCAGATCATTGATGACCAGCTGGATCACTACAAGAAAGATCTGGCCGACCAGATGCGTATCGTTGAAGAAGATACCTTCGGCCGTATTCGTCGCCTGATCGAAGGCAAGACCGCTACCGGTGGTCCGAAGAAACTGAAGAAGGGCGATAGCGTCAGTGCCGAGTACCTAGACGAGATCGGCCGTTATGATTGGTTCGACATTCGCCTGAGCGATGAAGAAGCGGCCCGTCAGCTGGAACAGCTGAAGGACAGCTTGGAACAGGCGCGCGTTGGCTTCGACAGCAAGTTCGAAGAGAAGAAGCGCAAGCTGACCCAAGGCGATGAGTTGCCACCTGGTGTACAGAAGATGGTCAAGGTTTACGTTGCGGTCAAACGCCGTATCCAGCCTGGTGACAAGATGGCCGGCCGTCACGGTAACAAGGGCGTGGTCTCCAAGATTGTGCCGGTAGAAGATATGCCGCACATGGCTGATGGTACGCCTATGGATATCGTGCTGAATCCGCTCGGTGTTCCATCCCGTATGAACATCGGTCAGATTCTGGAAGTGCA
>PHCD01000226.1 GCA_002842135.1 Betaproteobacteria bacterium HGW-Betaproteobacteria-8
ATGGGCCACACCGGTCTTGCCGTTGACTTCGTCTATGCTGCCGGCGCGATACCAGACCTGTGAAACCACCACCGGCGAACGATGATCTTCCTGTACGATGATACGCATGCCGTTGTCGAGCTTGAATTCATGCGTTGCGGCATGCAGCAAGCCCGGCAGCATGGCCACCAGCAAAACCAAACCTCGAAATATCACCTTTTTATTCTCCTTGAATTTGCGATACGCGGACCAAGTTGCTGTCGATCATAGAGCGCAGCAACGAAACTGAATAGGCATTAGGAAAATGCACGAACGACGAGTCTGACAGACATCCCGCCTTCTTGGTTCAAAGTGCGCCCTGGTTCAAAGTGCAAGTAGCCGACTCGCAGCATTATAGCCATTTAACCAATGTCTGATTACGACTAGAATAGAGCCCTATGTTCAATATCTTCAAAAAAGACAAAAAACCTGTAGCGGTGGAGGAAAATCCAGCACCCTCACCCGCTGCAGAGACAGTAGCGCCTACCGCAGAAACACCCACCTTGAGCTGGGCTGAGCGACTCAAACGCAGCCTGAGCAAGACCAGAAGCCAGCTTGGCAACCAGTTGGCTGCCCTCTTCAGCGGCGGAAAAATAGATGAAGAAGTCTACGAGGAACTGGAAACCATCCTGCTGACTTCCGACGTTGGCGTTTCAGCAACCCAGGCCCTGCTCGAAGACATCAGAAGCCGCGTCAAGCGCCAGAGCCTGAGCGACACCAGTCAGCTGAAGGAGGCGCTCAAGCAGGCCCTGCTTGAAATGCTCGTTCCTCTGCAAAAGCCACTGGATACCGGCAACCACCAGCCTTTCATCATCATGCTGGTCGGCGTCAACGGTGCCGGCAAGACCACAACCATCGGCAAGCTTGCCAACCTGTTCCAGGCACAGGGAAAATCGGTACTGATCGCCGCCGGCGACACCTTCCGGGCCGCTGCCCGCGAGCAATTACAGGCATGGGGCGAGCGCAACCAGGTGCATGTCGTCAGCAACCAGAGCGGTGATGCGGCGGCCGTGATCTTCGATGCAGTCAACTCGGCCAAGGCCAGAAACATCGACATCGTACTGGCCGACACTGCCGGCCGCCTGCCGACCCAACTGAACCTGATGGAAGAGATCAGCAAGGTGAAGCGTGTCATCGCCAAGGCCATGCCGGATGCACCGCATGAAATCCTGCTGGTGCTGGATGCCAACACCGGCCAGAACGCCGTGACCCAGGTCAAGGCCTTTGACGATGCGCTCAATGTCAGCGGCCTGGTACTGAGCAAACTGGACGGCACCGCCAAGGG
>PHCD01000227.1:0-631 GCA_002842135.1 Betaproteobacteria bacterium HGW-Betaproteobacteria-8
CTGCCGATGGCCGGTTTCATCGGCGTGCTGATGGCTGCGGAGATGGTGATGATTCTCGGCAGCAAGAATTTCGGCGTCGACCGTGTCGGCGCACCACCACCCAAACCGGCGGATTACAGCAACACGGCAGAACTGGGACGTGTGCTGTATTCCGACTATCTGCTGACGTTTGAACTGGCTGCCGTCGTGCTGCTGGTGGCGATTGTCGCGGCGATTGCACTGACATTGCGCGACCGCAAGGACAGCAAGTTCATCAACCCGGCCGACCAGGTCAAGGTCAAGCGTGCCGACCGCGTGCGCATGGTCAGCATGCCTTCATTCAAGGAGCCGCCGGCAGACGATGCGGCCAACAATACTAAGGATCAAGCCTGATGGTCGGTCTGTCTCATTATCTGGTACTCGGCTCCTTGCTGTTCGCCATCAGCGTGGTCGGCATTTTCCTCAATCGCAAGAACGTCATCGTGTTATTGATGGCCATCGAGTTGATGCTGCTGGCAGTGAATCTGAACTTCATTGCCTTCTCTCATTATCTGAATGATCTGGCAGGTCAGGTATTCGTTTTCTTCATCCTGACGGTGGCTGCTGCCGAATCCGCTATCGGTCTGGCGATTCTGGTGTTGCTGTTCCGCAA
>PHCD01000227.1:696-1993 GCA_002842135.1 Betaproteobacteria bacterium HGW-Betaproteobacteria-8
ACGAGATGACGATGCAAACCATTTACCTGCTGATCCCAACTCTGCCGCTGATGGCAGCGGCAATCGTCGGCCTGTTCGGCCGTCAGCTGCCACGCGCTTCTGCGCACTGGCTCACCATCCTTGGCGTCGCGGCTTCGTTCGTACTTTCCGCCTATGTCTTCAAGCATGTGCTCGACGGCCATGTATTCAACGGTTCGGTCTATACCTGGCTGATTAGCGGAGGCACCACGTTCGAGGTCGGTTTCCTCATCGACAAGCTGTCGGCCACCATGATGGTGGTGGTGACTTTTGTTTCGCTCATGGTGCACATCTACACTATCGGTTACATGGAAGAAGACCCGGGTTACAGCCGTTTCTTCAGCTACATTTCGCTGTTCACCTTCTCCATGCTGATGCTGGTCATGAGCAACAACTTCATGCAGCTGTTCTTCGGCTGGGAAGCGGTGGGCCTGGTGTCCTATCTGCTGATCGGTTTCTGGTACAAGCGGCCGACGGCCATCTATGCCAACCTGAAGGCTTTCCTCGTTAACCGGGTCGGTGACTTCGGCTTCCTGCTTGGCATCGGCATGGTGCTCTTTTTCCTCGGCAGCCTGGACTATGCCGCCGTGTTTTCGGTGGCGCCGCAAATGGCGGGGAATACGGTACAAGTGATTCCTGGCGTGGACTGGTCGCTGATGACCGTGATCTGCATCCTGCTGTTCATTGGCGCCATGGGCAAATCGGCGCAGGTGCCGCTACATGTCTGGCTACCGGATTCGATGGAAGGCCCGACGCCGATTTCTGCCCTGATTCACGCGGCGACCATGGTCACGGCCGGTATCTTCATGGTGGCGCGTATGTCTCCGCTGTATGAACTGTCGACCACGGCACTGTCCTTCGTGCTTATCATTGGTGCCATCACGGCGCTGTTCATGGGCTTTCTCGGTATCATCCAGAATGATATCAAGCGCGTCGTTGCCTATTCCACGCTGTCGCAACTGGGCTACATGACGGTTGCTCTTGGCGCTTCCGCCTATTCGGTGGCGATGTTCCACCTGATGACGCATGCTTTCTTCAAGGCGCTGCTGTTCCTTGCAGCCGGTTCCGTCATCATGGCCATGCACCACGACCAGGACATCCGCAACATGGGCGGTTTGCGCAAGTACATGCCCATCACCTGGATCACTTCGCTGATCGGCTCGCTGGCCCTGATTGGCACGCCGCTGTTCTCCGGCTTCTATTCCAAGGATTCCATTATCGAAGCGGTGAAATTCTCCGACATCGCCGGCAGTGGCTTTGCCTATTTTGCCGTGCTGAC
>PHCD01000228.1 GCA_002842135.1 Betaproteobacteria bacterium HGW-Betaproteobacteria-8
CCGACCTATGCGCGCGAAATCCGCACCAGCGAGTTCGGCTTCGGCATGGAAGGCCTGCTGGCAAGCCGTCAGCACGATTTGCAGGGCATACTCAACGGCATCGACATCCAGGAATGGAATCCTGCCACCGATCCCTATCTTGCAAAGAATTACGACGTTAATCAACTACAGGGCAAAAAAGAAGTAAAAGCTGCCTTGCAGGCGCAATTGGGGCTCAGGATGTCTGCCGAGACTCCTCTGCTTGGTGTGGTCAGTCGCCTCACACACCAGAAGGGGCTGGACATGTTTCTCTCCATCGCAGAACGCATGGTGCAGAGCGGTTGCCAGATCGCACTATTGGGTAGCGGCGAACCTCACATGGAGCAAGGATACAGCCATCTGGCACACACTTACCCCGAACAGGTCAACGTCACCATAGGCTATAACGAGCCGCTGTCGCATCAGATCATGGCGGGTGCGGACATTTTCATCATGCCATCCCGTTTCGAACCCTGCGGCCTCAATCAGATGTACGGCCTGCGTTATGGTACGCCCCCGGTCGTCACGCATACCGGTGGCCTGGCGGATTCGGTCACGGACACTCATGAGGAAACATTACAGAGCGGCAAGGCCAATGGTTTCGTCATGCCGGCCACGGATGCCATCCAGTTGTTGCTAACCATAGAGAGAGCACTCCACTACTATCACAATGAGACAATCTGGCCACAGATTCAGCGTAACGGCATGGCGCTTGATCTCGGTTGGCGACATAGCGCCCAAGCCTATATGGAGCTCTACCAGCGGGTATGGCATCAAACCGAGCTGCCTTCGCGTGATGAGCTGCTTGAGCAGCCATATTAACGGTGAAGACCTTCACGATCTTAGCAGCCGATTTGACGGACATGACCCCTGCGGTTATGGCGTCAAGGTCGCGATGCAGGAGCGGTCACTTGACGGACATGACCCCTGCGGTTATGTCATCGCCGCAACCAACAAAAAAGCCCGCATCGATAAAATGCGGGCTTTTTCATATTTCTGTCACATACACAGGGTAAATTACGCCTCGGCTTAAGTACGGATTCTGGCATGCTTAATGCTTATTCATAAGCGAGCTTCTCCTAAGCTTTGCTTCTCCTCCCTTCGGGTGCGCTTGTCGCACCCTCTTTTTTTGTCCGCGCAGGCAAACCAGCAACTCAATCCAGCTTGATGAAATGCTCCCGGTAGTACTTAAGCTCTTCAATTGATTCATAAATATCCGCCAGTGCCTCATGCTTGCTGGCCTTCTTGAAGCCATTGTAAATCGCCGGCTTCCA
>PHCD01000229.1 GCA_002842135.1 Betaproteobacteria bacterium HGW-Betaproteobacteria-8
CATGGCCAAACAACTCACTTTCAATCAATTCAGCCGGTAACGAAGCACAATCAACATGCACAAAAGGCTTGTCTTTTCTTAAACAGGAAAGATGCAGCAGCCTGGCTGCCACATCCTTGCCGGTACCCGTCTCGCCGTTGATGAGGACGGTAGGTGGCGGAGTCGCATTCTCGATCGAAGCAAGCTGTGCAACGCGTTCAATCTGTTTACGCACGGCCTGCATAGCCAGGCTGTTACCAATGAGTTCCGCACCCACAGCTACGGCATCATGCGTATTTCTTTGTCTCGAATAATCCAGGTGATGTTTGAGTTTGCTCGAATTCTCGGCCTTCTCGATCACCAGCAACAACTCTTCAAGATCGACTGGCTTCTTCAGGTAATCGGTAGCGCCCTGCTTCATGGCATTGACGGCATCGCTGAGTTCCCCGAATGCCGTCATAACAATTACCGAGATGCCTTTAGCTACCAGCTCGGCCAAAAGGTCCATGCCACTGCCATCCGGCAAACGCATGTCCAGCAAGACGATATCCGGCACAAACTGCTTCGCCAGTGCGCGGCCATCCTGCAGGCTTTCAGCATGCTCGCAGTCATAGCCGGATTTTTTTAACCGTTTGATGACGGCTCGAGCAAACAGAGCCTCGTCTTCGACGACAAGCACACGCGGCTTTTGCTTGAAAAGCTGACTACTCGTAACGCTATCAAACGTTGCTGCGTGTGCCTGCATCATGCCTTTCCAGTCTTAATCCACGTCATAGGAAGGAGTGGATTTCTTGCCCCCGAATTCATAGCGCACGCCAACCCATGCTGCGCGAGGAGCTCCTGGGGAGACAAGTGCCGATGGCGCATCATCTGCCAGAAATACACCGTTTCTATCGAAGAAGTTCTCGCCCAGCAAACCGCCGGTGAAATACTCGCGGTCAAATATATTGTTAACCTTGCCAAAGACCTGCCAGCCAGTATTATCGAACTTGTAACGGGTATCCAGATGCATCACAGCATAACCGCTAGTTTTAGCTCCTTCACCCTGGTGCTTGTTATTCTCATTGCCATGTGAGTACTGGTCAGAGAATGCAACAATATTAGTGCCGATAGCCCAGTTAGGCGTTGCCTGCCACTCACCGCGCAGCTTCAACTGGTGGTTGGGAATACCTGGCATTTCATCACCCGGCCTTACTTGGATTCTACCGTTGCCGTCAGCAGAACTATTGACAGCACTTACCGCAAAGAAACTCGACTCGAAGGTGGCCTTGACGTAGCTATACCCTGCGAACCAA
>PHCD01000230.1 GCA_002842135.1 Betaproteobacteria bacterium HGW-Betaproteobacteria-8
ATGGGCGGTATGGGTGGCATGGGCGGCATGATGTAAAAGCTGCATGCAAAATGGCTGCGCTCGCCAGTTTAGGCTTGCGCGGTGCTCGGAATCCTCATGTACTTAATGTACACTCCGGTTCCTGTGCTCTGGGCGCACCTAAACTGACATCGCTCGCTACATTTTTCAAAGCAGCTTTAAATTCTATAAGCTCAAAGTCATAAAAAAAAGCCTCACGAAAGTGGGGCTTTTTTATTGCATGTCATTCTGTCATAGCAGTTACAGAAGAAATATCCAAAACAGTATCCAGACGAAGCAGCCAGAGATCGCACGCGGTCCTCCTTATGGTTGGACTCTCAAGCACATTTTTGTGCTTTCTATCTTCACCGTCGAGTCGATCAATAGAGCAAAATACGTCGATGAAGAATCTGGTGACTTGACTGATCACTAACCCGGCAGTCAAACTGGACTGCGCAAAAGCGCGCACATTTGCATATGTTAAATGCACTGCATGCGGCAAATTCATGAAAAAATTAAGCCTGTTACAAACAAGGGCTTTACGAAACCGAAAAAGTCGGCATATACTTTGCCGCATACTCGAATCAGAACAGCACGCAAAAACAAAAGCGTGAGCCAAAAAAAACCCCGATTTAAGGGGATGAAATCGGGGTAGAGAAGCCTCATCAGTAAGGCTACCCGCTCAGGGAGGAGAAGCGGGAGACGGATGTTCTCGTCTGCTGTTTGTGACAAACAGGCATCGCCATTAGTTCCATTCCCAAAGCTCAAATCTCCGACGCATTTGCATGCGATAATAATGCGCATGAACATGCCACCCGATTCCGGCAACCTGCTCGCCGGTCTTAACGAAAAACAACTTGAAGCCGTCACCCTGCCACACCAATCCGCGCTGATCCTTGCCGGCGCCGGCAGCGGCAAGACCCGCGTACTCACCACCCGCATCGCCTGGCTGATACAAACCGGACAGGTTTCGCCACAGGGCCTGCTCGCCGTCACCTTCACCAACAAGGCCGCCAAGGAAATGCTGACCAGGCTCTCAGCCATGTTGCCGATCAATACGCGTGGCATGTGGGTCGGCACCTTTCACGGACTCTGCAACCGCCTGCTGCGTGCACACTATCGGGAAGCAGGTTTGCCGGCCACTTTCCAGATTCTGGACAGCGCCGACCAGCTCTCCAGCATCAAGCGCCTGATGAAGGTCATGAATGTCGATGACGAGAAATTTCCGCCCAAGCAGGTCATGGGCTACATCAACAGCTGCAAGGAAGAA
>PHCD01000231.1 GCA_002842135.1 Betaproteobacteria bacterium HGW-Betaproteobacteria-8
GGCATCGACAGCGAGAAATATCGCGGCTTTGCCTTCGGCCTCGGCGTCGAGCGCCTGACCATGCTGCGCTATGGCGTCAATGACCTGCGTCTGTTCTTCAATAACGATCTGCGCTTTTTGCAGCAGTTTGGGTAAGTTATGCAATTCTCTGAAAACTGGTTACGCCAATTCGTTAATCCCGCCATCGACAGCGAGGCCTTGAGTCATGCACTGACCATGACCGGCCTGGAAGTCGAGGAAATAGAACCGGTCGCTGCCGCCTTCAGCAAGGTGGTGGTCGGCGAGATTGTCAGTGCCGAAAAGCACCCGGATGCTGATCGATTGCAGCTATTGCGTGTCGATACGGGCGCAGCTGAGCCGCTGCAGATCGTCTGCGGTGCGCCGAATGCACGCGTCGGCCTGAAAGCCCCTTGCGCGCTGGTCGGTGCCGAACTGCCGGGTTTCAGTATCAAGCAGGCCAAGGTCAGAGGTATCGAGTCCTTCGGCATGATGTGCTCCGCCAAGGAACTTGGTTTGTCCGAAGAAAGCAGCGGTTTGCTGGAGCTGCCGGCAGATACACGGGTCGGGCAGGACATTCGCGAATTGCTGGATCTGAATGACAAGGCCATTACGCTCAAGCTGACGCCTAATCGTTGCGACTGCCTCAGCATACTGGGCGTGGCACGCGATGTGGCTGCCATTACCGGGGCCGATTTGCATCTGCCGCCTATCGTCGAGACAAATGCCGGTCATCAGGCGCAGCATACCGTCACCGTCAAGGAAAGTAATGCCTGCCCCTTGTATAGCGGGCGTCTGATTCGTGGTGTCAATGCCCATGCCACTACACCGGACTGGATGGTGCGCTGCCTGGAACGTAGTGGCTTGCGCAGCATCAGTGCCGTGGTCGATATCACCAATTATGTGCTGCTGGAACAAGGGCAGCCCATGCATGCCTTTGATGCTGCCAAACTGCGCGGCAATATCGAGGTGCGCTACGCCAATCAGGGTGAAATACTCGCATTGCTGAACGAGCAGACGGTCGAGCTGGATGCCGACATGCTGGTGATTGCCGATGATGATGGTGCAATCGCGCTGGCCGGTATCATGGGTGGGGCATCGACCGCCGTTGCCGATGCAACGACCGATATTTTCCTGGAATGCGCATTCTTCTCGCCCGCCGTCATCGTCGGTCGCGCGCGTCGACTGGGGTTCTCCACTGATTCCTCCTATCGTTTCGAGCGAGGTGTGGATTTTGCCAATACTTTGCAGGCGCTTGAGCGTGCCACCCTGTGAAATTAAGAATGAACCGCCTGTGCAGCGTGCTTGGCATTCAACTGGATGCTGATGACGTCGCGGAAATCTTCAGCAAGCTGGGTTTCGATTTTCAGCAGTCAGATGTGGGCTTCACTGTCATACCGCCGAGCTATCGCTTCGACATTGCAATAGAAGAAGATCTGATCGAAGAAGTTGCGCGTCTGCATGGCTATGACAGCATTCCGGCCACTGCGCCGCGTGCGGCTCTCAATATGCTGCCCAGTCCGGAAACCCGTTTGCATAGATCCGTATTGCGCGATACGTTGGCCGCCAGCGGTTATCAGGAGATCGTCAGCTACAGTTTTGTCGATGAAAGCTGGGAGCGGGATCTGCTCGGCAACGATGCGCCTATCAGGTTGAAGAATCCGATTGCCAGCGACATGAGCGTGATGCGCTCTGGGTTGTGGGGTGGTCTGTTGGATGCGCTGGTTTATAACCTCAATCGCAAGCAGGACCGCGTGCGGCTTTTCGAGATCGGTGCCGGTTACGCGGCAGTTGCCGATGGCTTTACCGAGACGCAGCGTATATCCGGCCTGGCTTATGGCGATGCTGCGCCCGAACAGTGGGCGCAGGATGAGCGCGAAGTCGATTTTTACGACATCAAGGCCGATGTCGACAATCTGACGCATGACGCGGCCAACTATGTAGCGGCAGAGCATCCGGCGCTGCATCCGGGGCAATCGGCGCGCGTGATGCTGAATGGCGAAGCGGTCGGCTGGCTGGGCAAATTGCATCCAAAGTGGCAGCAGCATTATCAGTTGCCGTGCGGTGTCATGTTGTTCGAGCTTGATATGGCACCTCTGCTGGCGCGTAAGCTGGTGCAATACAGCGAAGTGGGCAAGTTCCCGCCGGTGCGTCGTGACCTTGCTGTCGTTGTTGATGAAAAGGTGACGGTACAGGAACTGCTGGATACCATGCGTGCAACTGGAATTTCCTTGCTCAGTGACGTCGCATTGTTCGATGTTTATCGCGGCAAGGGTATCGCTGAAGGTAAAAAAAGCCTTGCATTTCTGGTGCTTATGCAAGATACTCAAAAAACCTTGACCGACGTGGAAGCCGATGAAGTCATGGCAAAACTGCT
>PHCD01000232.1 GCA_002842135.1 Betaproteobacteria bacterium HGW-Betaproteobacteria-8
CGCAATGTCGCCACATGGTCGATATTAACGCCGAGTTTAATCATAGTTCCTGTAAATCTATCAATAATTGCCGCGTATGCAGCGGTTTGTCGCCGAGGTAATGACCGAGCAGCATGCGCATCAGCTGTTTGCTCTGCTGCTGGGTCTGCGCTTCGCCGTACTCATCGCGGCCCATATCCAGCAAGGTCTTGCCGGATAATTGTACTCCGTTTTTCTGCCAGGTCTCGCTCTGCAAACTGCAGGCGCCGCGTTCCGGAACATACAAATAGGAACGCTCAGGCATGACAGGCGCACCGTCTTCATCATGCTCCAAGGGCACGGCATAGCCCATCTCCTGCAGCATCTTCAGCTCGAACCTGCGCAGTGTGATCGCCGTATCCTGACTTTTGGCCTGAACCCCGGAAAGCGCACGCAAGGTCTGCGCGTAGTAATCAAACAGTGCTTCGTGCGCATCTTCACGCGGCAACAGGCGCAACAGCAGTTCGTTCATGTAGAAGCCGCACATCAGGGCCTGCCCCTGCAGCAGCAATAACCCCTCGCCCCATTCCAGGCTATGCAGGTTACGTAGTTCGTTCTTGCCCGACCAGGCAGCGAGCAACGGCTGAAAGGATTGCAGCATGCCGCGCATGGCTGATCTTGGCCGCCTGGCGCCCTTGGCAACCGCCGCCACACGACCGAAATCGCGCGAGAACAGTTCTACCACCAGACTAGTTTCCTTGAATGGATAGGTGTGCAGCACGAAGACCGGCTGGTTATCCTGGCGATTGATGCTGGTAACGGCCATAACTAATCAGAAAAAGCGATGGGTTCCCGGATGGGAGCTGCGACGGATTGCGGTAGGGGAACGTCAATAACCCAAGCTTTTGAGGGCGCGTTCATCATCAGCCCAACCGCCCTTGACCTTGACCCAGACTTCCAGCCAGACCTTGCCACCGAACAGCTTTTCCATATCCTGTCTGGCTTCGGTCGAAATCTGCTTGAGCTTTTCGCCACCCTTGCCGATCAACATCGGCTTCTGGCTGGGTTTGTCGACGATGATCGCCGCGTGTATGCGCCGCAGCTTGCCCTCCTGCTCAAACTTCTCGATCTCAACGGCGACTGCGTAAGGGATTTCATCACCGAGAAAACGGAATACCTTTTCCCGCAACATCTCTGCAGCCAGGAAACGCTCATTCTTGTCCGTCAGCTCGTCCTCACCATAAATCGCCGGCTGCACCGGCAGATAGGATCGAATGGCGGCCATCAATTCATCCAGATACAG
>PHCD01000233.1 GCA_002842135.1 Betaproteobacteria bacterium HGW-Betaproteobacteria-8
GTCCTGTAAAGGAAAAATCACAAAAAAGGGCTTGCATCGCCCATTTTTTTTATCTATAGTGGGTAGCAGTGGAGAAAAGTGGGTTTTTGTGGGAAGTTGCTATCTGAATTGTCGTGCTCATCTCATGACGTTTTAGTTTAGTTCTGAAGTTCCAGCTGTCTGGTCGGTAACTTCCCACGCTTTATAAAGGGGTGGCGAACTTCATGTTTCGCGGTGCAACATCATTAAATCTGGATGCCAAAGGCAGGCTGGCTGTGCCAAGCAAGCATCGTGATGCCCTGCAGTCGCAGTGCGCCGGTCATCTGGTGCTGACCGCGCACCCTCACCGCTGTCTGTTGTTGTACCCTCAACCTGCCTGGGAGCCTATTCAGTCCAAGGTCATGTCGCTCTCCAGTTTCGACAAGCAATCGAGTGCATTGCAACGCCTGCTGGTCGGTTATGCCGAAGATCTGGAGCTGGATAGTGCCGGGCGTCTGCTGGTCTCTCCTGCGTTGCGCGATTTCGCTGGTCTGGAAAAACAGGCCATGCTGGTCGGTCAGGGCAGTCACTTCGAATTATGGAATATTGAAGCATGGCGTGCCCAGCTCGAGCGCGTGATGTCCGGCGACGAGATGTCGCTACCCACCGAGCTGGAGGGTTTTTCGCTGTGAGCGTTGGCCAGCGCCAGCCTCCTAAACCCTCAGCCTCTCTGTCTCCCGAATCGCCTCCACAGGTTACGGATTTGAACACCAATACACACATTACGGTTTTGCTGAATGAGGCCGTGGATGCGCTTGCCATCAAGCCATCCGGGGTTTATGTCGACGCTACGTTTGGTCGTGGCGGGCACAGCCGCAAGATCCTTGAGAAGCTGGGTGACAAGGGGCGCTTGATTGCATTGGATCGTGACCTTGCTGCGATTGCAGCGGCGGCGGAGATCCGGGACGCGCGGTTTCAGATTATTCACAGCCATTTCTCGGCAATCAAGCAGGCTTTGGCTGATGCGGGGGTGCAGCAGGTGGATGGCATTTTGCTGGATATCGGTATTTCTTCGCCGCAGATAGATGAAGGTGAACGTGGTTTCAGTTTCAGGTTTGACGGTCCGCTTGATATGCGTATGGATCAAAGCCGTGGCCAAACAGCGGCTGAATTCATCGCAGGGGCAACAGAGCAACAACTTACGGGGGTAATAAAAGATTATGGTGAAGAACG
This sequence comes from Betaproteobacteria bacterium HGW-Betaproteobacteria-8, assembly GCA_002842135.1. The sequence continues at coordinate 1,192 of PHCD01000233.1, forward strand.
GTTTGCTAAGCAGATTGCAAGGGCGATTGTTGCAACACGCACTGGGGGGGGCGCCATCACCACTACCGG
>PHCD01000234.1 GCA_002842135.1 Betaproteobacteria bacterium HGW-Betaproteobacteria-8
TGGGCAGCCGGCACCGGCAGCGTCCACTCGTTCATTTCGATATAGGATGCGGTCGGCAGATAGACCACGCCGCGGGTCTTGGCCATGGCGTGATATTCGCTGTAGCGCATGGGCTTGATGATGTCGGAACGCAGCACACCTTCGATGAAATTGCGCAGCCAGCCGCGTTCGTAAACCCATTCATAGGTCTCCGGCCAGATACCGAATTTCTCGATATCGTCGAAATAGATGGCCGCCGCCTGCTTGCTGTCGTCGGCCAGGCTTTCCAGATAGCCGACCACTTCTTCTGCCGGCGAGAACGGCAGCCGGTAACGCAGCGCTTCCGAGATGGGAAACAGGTCGATCTGATGGCCGTCTTCTTCCGTCGAGTAATAACCGCCCAGCGCGCTGCTGTCCTTGCCGGTACACATGAAGTGATAATCGTCGACGGTCACATAGCGGATACCGGATTCCGACAGGGCCGGTACCACGGTGGATTCCCAGACGCGCTCGGTAAGCCAGGCGCCGTGGGGTGTTTCACCAAATTGCTTGTGCAGATAGGCGGAGAGTTTCTTGATCTGCCCGACTCTATCCTTGGCCGGAATCGCCGCCAGCACCGGCTCGGTGAATCCGGCACCGAACAGTTCCGCCTGCTCGCGTGCCACCATCTCCTTCAATAAAGCCATATCCTCCGGAAAGTGTTTCAGCATGTACTCGAGCAACCAGCCGCTAAGATGGATGGCGAACTTGAAATCCGGATACTGATGCAGCACGCGTAAGAATGGTCCGTAACAGCGAACGTGCGCATCGTCCAGCACCGATTCGAAATTACCTACGGGTTGATGTGCATGCACCCCTAACAACAAAGCGACTGTTTTAGCCACGACTCTGCTCCTCGCAGAATGTTGATGAAAATTTCATTCTTATACTTCCTGGCCTCGTCGCATGGTTCCACCCATGTCCGGATCGCCACTGCCGACACTGATTGGCTTGTTCAGAATACTTGGAGCAGGTTGCTTCAGCAGATGATAAAGATTGCCGAGATTACGGCGATAGAGCCGATCAAAACTGTCCACGCTCACGGCAGAGTTATAGTCACCGAACCACCAGAACCAGTCAGAACCCTCGCATATCGACAACTGACGTTCGCATGCGGCCTGCTCCTCGCAGCTAAGCTGACCCGATTGCATCACCTTGTCATATACCTTTTTGGCATCGCACAGCAAATCCCAGCCGAAGTTCTTCTCCGGCGAACCGATCCATGTACTGAAGCTGCCATA
>PHCD01000235.1 GCA_002842135.1 Betaproteobacteria bacterium HGW-Betaproteobacteria-8
CGGCAGCATGAAAAGCTATCGCAAGGAACTCTGGTTCAATGCACCGGCCCGCATGGCCTTCATCAACATCACCGGCGAGGTGGAGCAATGCCTGCATGAATCCGGCGTCAAGGAGGGTTTTGTGCTGGTTAATGCCATGCATATCACGGCCAGCGTGTTCATCAACGACGATGAATCCGGTCTGCATCACGATTACGGCGTCTGGCTGGAAAAGCTGGCTCCGCATGAGCCGGTGAGCGGCTACCACCATAACCGTACCGGCGAGGATAATGCCGATGCGCATATGAAGCGTCAGGTTATGGGCCGCGAGGTGGTTGTGGCTATTAGCAATGGCCGGCTGGATTTCGGCCCGTGGGAGCAGATTTTCTATGGTGAGTTTGACGGCCGTCGCAAGAAGCGTGTGCTGGTGAAGATTATTGGTGAATAGATAGTGATGAAAATACCTGAATTACTTGCCCCGGCTGGGGATCTGGATCGTATGCGTACGGCGTTTGATTATGGCGCCGATGCCGTCTATGCCGGTCAGCCGCGTTACAGCCTGCGTGTGCGCAACAACGGTTTCGGCATGGCCGAACTGGCGGAAGGCATCAACGAGGCGCATCAGCGCGGCAAAAAATTCTTTGTGGCAAGCAATATTGCGCCGCACAATAGCAAGGTCAAGACCTATATGGCTGACATGGAGCCGGTGATCGCCATGCAGCCTGACGCGCTCATCATGTCGGATCCCGGTCTTATCATGATGGTACGCGAAAAATGGCCAGAAATGCCGGTGCACCTGTCAGTGCAAGCCAATACCGTCAATTACGCTACAGTAAAGTTCTGGCAGCATCTCGGTCTGTCGCGCGTCATCCTGTCGCGCGAACTGTCGCTGGACGAGATCGAGGAGATCCGTCAGCAATGTCCGGACATGGAACTGGAAGTCTTTGTCCATGGCGCACTCTGTATCGCTTATTCCGGCCGTTGTCTGCTTTCGGGTTACTTCAATCACCGCGACCCGAACCAAGGCAGTTGCACCAACTCCTGCCGCTGGGATTACAAAGTGCATGATGCAGCGGAAGATCCTGCCGGCGTGATCCGTCTCAATGAGTTTGACTTCAAGGCCGAGATGGAAAAATCCAGCCTGTCGGAATGCGGCAGCATGGTGCGCCACCCCGAGGCGGACAAGGTTTACCTGATCGAGGAAAAAGGCCGCCCGGGAGAACTGCTGCCGATCATGGAAGACGAGCACGGCACCTACATCATGAACAGCAAGGACCTG
>PHCD01000236.1 GCA_002842135.1 Betaproteobacteria bacterium HGW-Betaproteobacteria-8
CGCGTTGAAAGTATTTTTAATGCACGAGACACAGGGCTAAAAGCGGTGCCAGGTTCAGCAGCAGGATGCCGATCTTGTAAGCTGCCATACCTGCATAGTGTATGGTATCGAAGGTCTGCATGGTCATGTTGAACCATCGCGTATGCAGTTGGTAGACCCAGTCGTGGGCAAATAGAAGGACGCCAAACCAGATGAGCAGAATAAGGTAATTGATGATCAGGCTATAAAGCAGTAGATCGTGAATCTGCTGGACGGTCATGATAAATCCTCCTTCTACAGTGGCTTACAGCGAACCGGTGGTGATCAGGCGGTAAAGAAAGAAAGCGCCGATTGCCATCATGGCATAAAGCGGAATGTCACCCCGTCTGGTTGTTACACCTTTCGGTGCGGCATTCATCCAGCGCCAGAACAAATAAAGCACGAATGCCAGTATAACGGCACTGACCCAGCCTCCCGTTGAACTGAACAGGCTCTTGAGCCATTGTTTCAGCAGGCCATCCTCACGAAAGACTTCATAGGCAATGCCGATGATGCCCAGCAGCATAAGGCCGACGCGACCGACTGCAAGCAGGGTTTCAAGCAGGGAATCCGGCTTTTTGTCACCGTAATTATCTTTCTCCATCTTTCAATCCCCCGTATGAGTGTGATGCAGGCAGTTTATCCCGGATTGGCCGGCAGGAAGTCAGCTGGATTGACGGATTTGCCCTGACGGCGAATCTCGAAGTGCAGTTTGACGCGGTCGGCATCGGTGTTGCCCATTTCAGCGATTTTTTGACCGCGCGCGACAGCCTGGCCTTCTTTTACAAGTATCTTGCTGTTGTGCGCATAGACCGAAAGAAACTCGTCATTGTGTTTGATGATGACAAGCCTGCCATAACCACGCAGATCAGAGCCGCTGTAAATGACCTTGCCGGGTGCCGACGCCAGGATGGGTTGACCAGTGCTGCCGCCGATATCAATGCCTTTGGCACTGCCGCCTTCGTTGAATCCGGCCAGCAGTTTGCCGTTGGTCGGCCATGACCAGGTGATGCCGGCACTCGTTGCCGTGGCGGTTGGCGCCTTGATTGCTTCGGTCTTGATGGGGTCGGCCGCCGACGGTGGCGAGGCCTCCTGTGAGACCTGCGCTGGTGCAGGTGCCGTCGTCGGTGATGGGGCAGGCACAATGACAGGAGCGGCTTTGGCTTCCACGAGGGGTGTATTCAGGGCCAGATCGCTATAGGGTTCGCGCAACGCGATAGG
>PHCD01000237.1:0-1238 GCA_002842135.1 Betaproteobacteria bacterium HGW-Betaproteobacteria-8
AGTCTGGCAACACTGGCGCCCAAGGATCAACCGCAATTGCTGGCAGGCGTCGTCACGGGTATCCGCATCCGCATGACCAGTCGTGGCAAGATGGCGATCGTGACACTGGACGATACTACCGCCCGTATCGAGATCGTCGTCGGCAATGAACTGTTGAACCAGAATGCACATCTGGTGAAGGAAGACATGCTGCTGGTCGTTGAAGGACGCGTCAGTAATGATGACTTCAGCGGCGGTATCCGGGTCAATGCCCGCAAGCTCCATGATCTTGCATCGGCAAGAAGTGCGCATGCCAGCATGCTGAAGATCTCATGTAACGGCCAGTCTGATGCGCGCAAGCTGAAGGAGTTGCTGGCACCTTACTGTCGACGCGAACCGTCGGATGAGCGCAGAGGCTGCATGGTCAAGGTCGAATATCATAATGATGGTGCGCGCGTGGAGCTGATGCTGGGTGAATCCTGGCGCGTCGACCTGCATGATGAACTGCTCGCCGGTCTGCGCCGCTGGTTGAGCGATGATAATGTCAGGGTGCTTTATAACTGAATGTTGTGACCACAGGATTCTGCCCATTTTGAGTTAACAGGGGCGGGCATGAATCCACTATAATTCGAGACATACGCAATACAAGGTACCGCTATGAAAACCAGTTTTCTGGAGTTTGAACAACCTATCGCCGAGCTAGAGGCGAAGATCGAAGAACTGCGTTATATGCAGGAAGATTCCGCCGTCGATATTTCCGAGGAGATCAATCGGCTGCAGGAAAAGAATCAGTCGATGACCAAGGATATCTACAGCAAGCTCACGGCCTGGCAGATTTCCCAGGTTGCACGGCATCCGCAGCGTCCTTACACTCTTGATTACATCAACGGACTGTTCACCGATTTCGAGGAATTGCACGGAGATCGTGCCTATGCCGACGACCCGGCGATTGTCGGCGGCATGGCCAGATTCGAAGGCCAGCCGGTGATGGTGATCGGTCATCAAAAGGGGCGCGACGTCAAGGAACGTCAGTACCGCAATTTCGGCATGCCAAGACCGGAAGGCTACCGTAAGGCCTTGCGCCTGTACCGGCTGGCAGAGAAGTTCGGTCTGCCCATCATCACGCTGATCGATACCCCGGGCGCCTATCCCGGTATCGGTGCGGAAGAACGCGGTCAGTCCGAAGCCATTGCCCGCAATTTATATGTGATGGCTGAACTGAAAACACCGATTATCGGCGTCATCATCGGCGAGGGCGG
>PHCD01000237.1:1267-1930 GCA_002842135.1 Betaproteobacteria bacterium HGW-Betaproteobacteria-8
ATCTCGCCTGAGGGTTGCGCTTCGATTCTGTGGAAGAGCGCCGAGCAGGCTTCGGTGGCTGCCGAAACGCTGGGCATTACTTCCAGCCGTCTGAAAGCCATGGGGCTGATCGACCGTGTGGTTACCGAACCCATGGGCGGAGCGCACCGCGATCCTGAAGCGATGATGCAAACCCTGCGCCGGGCTTTGGTCGATGAGCTTGCACGCTTGCAAGTGAAATCCATCCCGCATCTGCTCGAAGCGCGTGTCGACAAACTCATGAGTTACGGCAAGTTCAAAGAAGCTGCCGCCAAGTAATGTATCCCCGGGCTGAATCCTGGTTTGTCTGATCAGCGCGATCCCGTCAAAAAACGTGCAGCCGGAACATCGGCTGCAGCTTCCGATAGCAGTCAGCTTCTTGCCGGGCTGACTGCCCAACTAGGCAAATTCATCCAGCCGGGTCAGCAGTTGTTGCTGGCCTATAGCGGTGGCCTGGATTCCTGCGTCCTCCTGCATCTGTTGGTTCAATTGCGAAGTGAGCTTGGCTTTGATTTGCGTGCTATGCACGTTCATCACGGCCTGAGCCCGAATGCCGATGACTGGGTGCAGTTCTGCGAGAAAACCTGTGCCACACTCGATGTGCCATTGCGTATCGTGCGTGTTGATGTGGCCGTGGACAAGGGT
>PHCD01000067.1 GCA_002842135.1 Betaproteobacteria bacterium HGW-Betaproteobacteria-8
TGACCCAAATGCAAGCTTCCCGTAGGACGCATGCCCGATAAAACACGCTCAACAGCCATAGTGATTAAAACCCGTTATTAGATAATGTGATTATACGAATAATCACGGAAATTAAGTGGTTATTGCACCTATCAGCCACAACACAGCATTGATGAAAGGCATCATGATCTGGTAAAGCACACCGGTAAACAGCAAAACAACCAGAATAATAAAGCCGAATCGCTCAATCCTGGAGAACTGGTAAGCCAGGTGATTGGGCAACAGGCTGACTGCGATACGCCCGCCATCCAGCGGCGGCAATGGTAAGAGGTTAAGTACCAGCAGCACGACATTGATCATGATGCCGGCCTGCGCCATGAGTGACAGGGGCGTTACAAATGCTGCCGGGGCATGTGCAGAAAAACTGAGCGCCAGCGCCCACAATATCGCCATCACTAGATTGGACGCCGGGCCGGCAGCAGCCACCCACAACATATCGCGCTTGGGATTGCGCAGCTTGCCGAAATCCACCGGCACCGGCTTGGCCCAGCCGAAGAGTATGCCGCCCAGCATCATGGTCAGTGCAGGGACAAGAATGGTACCGATAGGATCGATGTGATTGAGCGGATTGAGCGTGATGCGGCCTTCCAGCTGTGCAGTCATGTCGCCGAAATATCTCGCGGCGTAACCATGTGCAGCTTCATGCACGGTGATGGCAAAAATGACCGGCAAGGCATAAATCGCTATTTTCTGTATCAGGGTAAGTTCCATTTGGTTTCCGTTTTCTTGCTTATTCATCAAGACCGAAAGGTCCGGGATCACCGGCACCGAGACGGATCAATTGCGGACTGCCGCCCGTCAGGTCTATGACTGTTGTCGGTTCGGCCACACAGGCACCGGCATCGATCACCAGATCGACCTGATGTTCCAGCCTGTCGCGAATTTCCCAGGCTTCGTTCAATGGCTCACTGTCACCCGGCAGCATTAGCGTCATGCTGAGCAGCGGCTGGTTCAGTTCATCCAGTATCGCCTGCGTTACCGTGTGATCCGGCACGCGCAGGCCTATGGTGCTGCGCTTGGGGTGCTGCAACCGGCGCGGAACCTCACGCGAGGCTTTCAGCACAAAAGTATATTGGCCCGGTGTATTAGCCTTTAGCAAACGGAACTGGCTGTTATCGACCTGGGCATAATTGCCGATTTCTGCCAGATTGCGGCAGACCAAAGTGAAATGATGGGAATCATCGACCCGGCGGATTTCCCGGATACGCTTCTGCGCATCGGCATTACCAAGTATACAGCCGAGTGCGTAGGTTGAATCGGTGGGATAAGCAATCACACCGCCATTATTCAGAATTGTCACGGCCTGATGGATAAGGCGGGCCTGCGGATTCTCCGGGTGAACCACGAAATACTGGGCCATCAGGACATCTCCGCAACCAGGGCCTGCACTTCCGGCCAATCCTGCCAGACCGGGACACAACCTGCAGGCAGCTCTGGCAAGCGGCCCATCTCCATATAACTCAGGCCATGACCATGGTAGTCGGAACCCTGAGAGGCCTGTAGGCCAAACAGTCCGGCAATGCGGGCGAATTCATGATACTGGTCCTGCGTATGACTTCCCGTCACCACTTCAACCGCCTTACCCCCATAAGACCTGAACTCTTCCATCAGTTCCAGCATGGTCGGGCGGCCCATGTCATATCTGCCAGGATGAGCGATCACTGCCGTGCCGCCACTGTTCACAATCCAGCCCACTGCATCTTCCAGGCTGGCCCAGCAATGTTCAAAATACCCTGGCTTGCCCTTGACCAGATACTTCTTAAACACCTTGCGCATCTCGTTGGCGTAACCCTTTTCCATCAGGAAACGGGCAAAATGTGTGCGACTGATGATGCCCTGCCTGGCATATCGATAGGCGCCTTCCAGGCTGCCATGAATGCCCGCCCGCTCCAGGCTTGCCGCCATGCCTTCGGCCCTGGTATGGCGTCCGGCACGGATCTGGCGCAAGCCCTCAGCCAGTGGTTGATACTCCGGATCGACCTTCAAGCCGACAATATGCACGGTGCGCTTACGCCAGGTCACGGATATTTCCACACCGCTAATCAATTGGATACCATGCACTTCAGCAACGGCTTTGGCTTCAGCCAGCCCTGCCGTATCGTCATGATCGGTCAAAGCCAGCACGCGCAGGCCATGCTCGGCCGCATGCTGAACCAGTTCTGCCGGTGTGAACAGGCCATCCGAAACATTCGAATGACTGTGCAAATCTATATGGGAGAATATCGTCAAGGATGAAATATTGAATCTTGTGACCTATGCTGAATCATAGCAAAATACGCATACTCTCACATGGCTTAGATCAAGCTTGGCATTTTGGCCATCAACCGCACTAGTCTGGATAATTTAAATGAAGTTTCTGTTCGACCTGTTTCCCGTCATTCTGTTTTTTGCATCTTTCAAGCTGGCACAAATTTATCCACAGTCAGCTGAAATGCTGATGCATTTGATGGACTATCAAGCCGAACCCCAGCAACTGCCCATACTGCTTGCCACTGCTGTCGCCATCGTCGCTACGCTGGCGCAGATACTCTGGGTCAAGCTACGTCACGGCAAGGTCGACCGCATGCTCATTATCAGCGGCTGCATCATTGTGTTTTTTGGTGGCGCCACCCTGCTGCTACATGATGAAACCTTCATCAAGTGGAAACCTACCGTACTTTACTGGCTGTTTGGCCTGACCCTGATCGTCGCCAACCTGTTCTTCAAAAAGAACCTGATACGCAGCATGATGGAACAGCAAATCAGCATGCCTGATACCGTCTGGAACAAACTGAATAGCGCATGGGCTGTCTTCTTCATATTTCTTGGTTGCCTGAACCTGTTTGTCGCCTACAACTTCACGACCGAAGCCTGGGTAAACTTCAAGCTGTTTGGCACCATGATCCTGATGTTTGCGTTTGTCGTTGGACAAAGTCTGATGATCAGCAAATATATTGCTGCTAAAGATCCTGAATAAAGGAAAACCTATGTGGTACGCCATTATTGCTGAAGACATCCCCAATAGCCTGGAAAAGCGCATGGCAGCAAGACCGGAGCATCTGGCACGGCTGCAGCAACTGCAGGACGAAGCCAGATTGCTGCTGGCAGGCCCTTTCCCGGCTATCGACAACGCAGACCCGGGAACTTCCGGCTATTCCGGTAGCCTGATTATTGCTGCATTTGCGAATCTGGAAGCGGCGAAGATCTGGGCCGAAACAGATCCCTTCGTCACAGCCGGCGTCTATGCCAAGGTCACCGTCAAACCATTCCGCAAGACCCTGCCTGCGCTTCCCGTATTACCAGATATTGAACTGGACTGACATTGACCCTGACAGAAGAAATCAGGCAGCGCCTGCAATCCCTGTCCCCCGCCAGACTGGACCTGGAAGACGAAAGTACCAGCCATGCGGGCCACAAAGGCAATACCGGCGGCGGTCATTTCAAGCTCCATATCGTAAGCTCGCAATTTTGCGGCAAATCGCAGATAATCCGCCATCGCCTGATATATCAAGCGCTTGCTGGAATGATTCCACAAAGAATCCACGCACTGAGCATTCAAGCGGTTGCGACTGACGAAACCGTATGAGCACTCCCAACCATCACTTAAGGAATGATGTATGAAACTAATTAAAAGCACATTGATTGCGCTCACCCTGTTTGGTTTTGCGCAGTCTGCTCCAGCAGCTGACAGTGTTGCCACGGTCAATGGCAAACCTATCAAGCAATCCCTTTATGATTACATCAGTAGAGATGCCAGTGCGCGCGGACAAACCGTAGACGCCAATGTCAAGGAAATGATCGTCAACAAACTGGTCAGTAGTGAATTGATCTACCAGGAAGCACAGCGTATCGGCCTGGACAAGCAGGCTGACTACCTGGCCCAGGAAGAACTCAGCCGTCGCGAACTGCTGGTCAACACCTACCTGCAGGACTTCATCAAGAAAAATCCTGTTAGTGAAGCCAGCACCAAGGCCGAATACGAGAAACTCAAAAAACAAATGGGTGACAAGGAATACAAGGCCAGACACATTCTTGTTGCCACCGAGGCTGAGGCAAAAGACATCATCGCCCAGTTAGGCAAAGGCGGCGATTTCGACAAGCTCGCCAAGGAGAAATCCAATGATCCCGGCTCAAAGGAAAAAGGCGGCGATCTTGGCTGGTTCTCGCCTGGCAGCATGGTCAAACCCTTCAGCGATGCCACTGCCACCCTGAAAAAAGGCGGCATAACCGCCACTCCGGTACAGACCCAGTTTGGCTGGCATGTCATCAAGCTGGAAGACACCCGCGCGGCACAGCCACCTGCTTATGAAAAGGTCAAAGTTGGCCTGCAGAAGCAGCTGCAACAGCAACAACTGGAGAAAGTACTGGGCGACCTGCGCCATAAGGCAAAGATCGTCATCAACTAGATATCTTCATTACGTAAAAAGGCCTGTCAAAGACAGGCCTTTTTTATTACCTTTTATATCGCACAACATCTTGCTATTCGAGCTGCGAAAACTCCAGGGCATTGCCATCCGGGTCGCGGCAGAACAGCGCTGCACGGCCGGACTTGCTCTTGCTGTACGCTATACCGGCCGCATCGAGTGCTGCCATTGCAGCTTCCAGGCTTTTTACATGCATGGCCAGATGGATATCACGCCCGCCATGTGCCGGGCGTTGCACGCCGGCATAAGGATTATCCACCTGCATCAGATGAATCTGGTTGGGGCCAATGTCATACCAGACGCCTGGGAACTCCCTTTCCGGACGCTTCGGGTCAGGTTTCAATCCCAGCAAGCCCTCATAGAAAGCCCTGGATTGCGCCAAATCTGAAACAATTAAGCCTGTATGCAAATATTTCGTGATTTCTATCATTGCCAACCCACTCAAAATTTAAGACCTGAACATGAAATAAACCGCACCCACCAGACACAGGCCTGCCCAGAGAAAATCCAGCTTCAAGGACTGCTGCATATAGTAGATGGCAAACGGCACAAAAACCAATAAAGTAATGACCTCTTGCAGTATCTTAAGTTGCGCCAGCGACATCACGGTAAAACCGATACGGTTGGCAGGAACTTGCAGCATGTATTCAAACAGCGCTATGCCCCAACTGATAAAGGCTGCCGCAAACCAGGGTTTGTCATTCAGGTTTTTCAGATGTGCGTACCAGGCGAATGTCATAAAGACATTCGACATGGTCAGCAGGATGATGGTCTTGATAACAGCTGGCACAACAAAAACACCGGTGGTTTAAACCGCATCCTCACCCGTTTCGCCAGTGCGAATACGAATAACCTGCTCCACCGATGTGACAAAAATCTTGCCATCGCCGATCTTGCCGGTACGCGATGACTTGATAATAGCTTCTACACTGGCATCAACCAGATGGTCTGCAACCACCAGGGTAATCTTGATTTTCGGCAAAAAATCAACAACATACTCGGCACCTCGGTAAAGTTCCGTATGCCCCTTCTGGCGACCAAAGCCTTTTACTTCCGTCACGGTCAGCCCGGTGATGCCGATTTCCGACAAAGCTTCACGCACTTCATCAAGTTTGAATGGCTTGATCACTGCTTCAATCTTTTTCATTTTACCCCCTTAAAATTATTGCCTGCTTATACAACTCACGCCGAAAAATTGAACTTGGATGTTATAGGATAACGTCGATCTCTGCCAAACCCTCTATGGGTAATTCGCACACCCACCGGTGCCTGGCGTCGTTTATATTCGTTACGGTCTATCAGGTTCAATACACGATTCACGTCCTGTTCGCGGTACCCCATACCGATAATTTCCTGACGGCTGCAGTCATGCTCGACATAAGCCTCCATGATGGCATCCAGCACGTCATATGGCGGCAAACTGTCCTGATCGGTCTGGTCAGGCCTGAGCTCAGCCGAGGGTGGCCGCGTAATGATGCGTTGCGGGATGACCGGGGAAATACTGTTGCGATAATTCGCAAGCTTGTAGACCAGGGTTTTTGGCACGTCCTTGAGCAGGGAGAAACCACCTGCCATATCGCCATAAAGCGTCGAATATCCAACGGCCATCTCGCTCTTGTTACCGGTAGTCAGCACGATACTGCCGAACTTGTTCGAGAGCGCCATCAGCAGCATGCCGCGTATACGGGCCTGCAGGTTTTCCTCAGTGGCATCAAAAGGCAAACCTGAGAAATCCGGCGCCAGGGTCTCCCTGAAATGTTCATAGAGCGCCTTGATCGGCATCTCGGAATATTTGACGCCGATGGCGCTGGCCATCTCCTGTGCATCCTGCACGCTCATATCGGCAGTAAACTCGGAAGGCATCATGACCACACGCACAGCATTCGCGCCGAGAGCGTCGACGGCAATCGCCAGGGTCAGTGCAGAATCGACCCCACCTGACAGGCCAAGCACAACTCCGGGAAAACCGTTTTTCTGCACATAGTCCTTCAAACCCAGACACAGCGCCGTGTAAACCGAAGGTTCCAGACTCATGTTCGGGATAATGTCAGCAGACTGCGGATTCGCATCCTGCACCTCGACAATGCCAAGCGCCTCCTCATACTCCGCCAGTTGCTGGGTCAGGTTGCCTGCAGCATTGAATACAAACGAGGCGCCATCAAAGACCAGTTCATCCTGGCCGCCCACCAGGTTGACATAGACCATGGCTAGCCCCGTCTCCTTTACACGCTCACGTACAACCTCGTAGCGCTGCGTCTGCTTTTCGATATGAAACGGCGACGCATTCAGTGCCAGCAGCATCTGCGCACCGGCATCTCTCGCCTTGATGGCGGGAGCGGATTCCCAGACATCAGCACAGATCAGCACCCCGAGGCGGACTCCCTCGTGATCGATCACCATAGGGTCATAACCAGGAGTGAAATAACGCACCTCATCAAACACACTGTAATTTGGCAGTATGTGCTTATGGTAAGTCGACTTTATTTCGCCATTTTCAATCAGCGAAGCGGCGTTATAACAAAGGCCGTTTTCCATTGAAGGGTGGCCTATCAGCAGCGAGATACCGCGTACTTTTCTGGCAAGCTCTTTCAACGCGCGACTGCAGGCCTCATTGAAATCGTCGCGCAACAACAGGTCTTCAGGCGGGTATCCGCTCAGCGCGAGCTCGGGGGTAATCAGCAAGCTGGCACCAGCCTGTTTGGCCTGTTCCACATACCGCAGAATCTTGGCGCTGTTGCCGCCAATATCGCCTACGGTACAGTTGATCTGCGCAATGGCGATTTTCATTGGGTCGGCTTTTTTATCGGGGTTATTATCTGGGCTGTTATCTGGCTGGTGTAATCAGGCTTACTTGCCACCAGCATCAATGATCAATTGCACGATCTCAGGATCCTTGCCTTTGAGCGCATAGACATAAGCAGTAAGGCCGTACTGGTCACGTTCCTTGACCTTGACGCCACTTTGCAGCAAAAGCTTTACCATCGGCACATCTTTGTTGACTACAGCAATCTGCAACAATGGCGTGCCTTCGGAGTCTTCGTGATTCACATCATCACCGCGCGCGATGAGCTCCTTTGCCGCCTCAACTTGTGATTTCTTGACCGCCCAGGTCAGCGCCGTCCATTCCTGGTGATCGATTGAATCAATCTTCGCACCCTTATCCAGCAGGAGTTTGATCGCTTCAACATTGCCCTCCCTTGCGGCATACATCAAGGCAGTAGCACCGAAGCGGTCGCGCAGGAAGGTGCTTGCACCGTTGTCCAGCAGAGTCTTGATGGTCGGCACATCACCGTTTTTGGCAGCGTACATCAACACACTTTTACCATCGTCGCTTTTGGAGTTGGGATCCACGCCCTGCTTGATGAGCAGATCGATCATTTCCGAGAAACCGGAAGTGGCCGCCATGCCCAAGGCGCTCCAGCCAGTAGCCTCGCGGATCTTCGGGTCTGCGCCATGCTCGAGGAGCACTTTGGCCGTCATCACATAATTCTTTTTAGCGGCGAACATCAGGGGCGTCCAACCGCCACTGTCCTTGGCATTAACGTTAGCGCCTTTTTGCAACAATGCCTTCGCTGCCTCGGCCTGATCCTTACGGGCGGCATACATCAGTGCCGTGATACCGTCCGCATCCTTGGTGTCAGGGTCGGTACCGGCTTGCAACATCGCCTGCAAGGTTTCCATATCCCCCTGGGCTGCAACCGTCAGCAGATAGGGGAGCTCTTCGGCGCGCAAAGGCAACGCCAGGATACTCAGCAGCAACATCAGAAAGAATTTGTTAAGCATACTCTAGCCCTATCTAGAAACTGATCTGCAGTATCAAGCCGCTTTGGCCTTGATCGCTGCCTGCACCGCGTCGCCTAAACCGGCAGGCGAACTGGCAACCACGACCCCGGCATTTTCCAGCGCACGGATCTTGTCTTCCGCCTTGCCGCTGCCACCGGAGATGATCGCTCCCGCATGTCCCATACGCTTGCCCTTTGGCGCTGTCTGACCTGCAATATACCCGGCAACCGGCTTGCTGATGTGCGACTTGATATATTCAGCCGCCGCCTCTTCATCACTACCGCCAATCTCGCCGACCATGATGATGGCTTCGGTTTCCGGGTCGGCCTCGAACAGTTGCAGACACTCGATAAAATTCATGCCGCGGATCGGGTCGCCGCCGATACCGATACAAGTGGATTGCCCCAGCCCCAGTGCCGTAGTCTGATGCACCGCTTCATAGGTCAACGTTCCCGAACGCGAAACGATGCCGACCTTGCCACGCAGATGGATACTGCCGGGCATGATGCCGATCTTGCACTCGTCCGGCGTGATGACGCCGGGGCAATTCGGCCCGACCATTCTCACGCCGTTCGCTTTCAGGGCCGCCTTGACGTTCAGCATGTCCAGCACCGGGATGCCTTCCGTAATGCAGACAATCAGTTCGATGCCGGCATCTGCCGCCTCAAGTATCGAATCCGCCGCAAAAGCAGGCGGCACGTAGATCACCGAAGCATTGGCGCCGGTCTGGTTGACCGCTTCGCGCATGGTATTGAATACCGGCAGCCCCAAATGTGTCTGGCCGCCCTTGCCCGGCGTCACGCCGCCGACCATTTTCGTACCGTAGGCCAGCGCCTGCTCGGAATGAAAAGTACCCTGCTTGCCGGTAAAGCCCTGACAGAGCACCTTGGTATTCTTGTTGACTAACACACTCATGATGCCACTTTCACTGAATTCACTGCCTGCTGCGCGGCGTCGGTCAACCCGGCAGCAGAGATAATCGACAGACCGCTCTCGGACAACATCTTCCTGCCCAGTTCA
>PHCD01000238.1 GCA_002842135.1 Betaproteobacteria bacterium HGW-Betaproteobacteria-8
CCTTCAATGAAGTAACTATTTTATAGAGTCGATGGCATCAAGACCATGACATCCGGTCGGCAGTTCAGCTAAACTCGTCTTCATTTTGATTCTTCCGGCAAAGTCATTTCTCTGTGACCCAAAACGCGTCAAGCTTGCTTAAAACTTCCCCCATCGGCGTCTTTGATTCCGGCATCGGCGGTGTTTCGGTATTGAAGCACGTGCGGCAGCTGCTGCCGCATGAAGATTTGCTCTACTGCGCGGATTCCAGGCATGCGCCCTACGGCAACAAATCCCCGGCGTTCATTCGTGAGCGTTCGCATATGCTCACCCGGTTCCTGATCGGGCAGGGCGCCAAAGCCATTGTGGTCGCCTGCAATACCGCGACAGCCGGTGCCATTGCGAGCTTGCGCGAGCATTTCTCCCTGCCCATCATCGGTATGGAGCCGGCAGTGAAACCGGCGGCAGCCGCGAGCAAAAACGGCGTGATCGGCGTGCTGGCAACTATAGGCACGCTGAAAAGCGCCCAGTTTGCTGCACTGCTGGAAAGTTACGGCAGGAATGTTCAGGTAGTGACACAGGCATGTCCTGGCCTTGTGGAGTGTGTGGAGCGTGGCGAACTCGACAGCGATGCCACCAAGGCGTTGGTTGCCAGTTACTTGCAACCGCTATTGGCGGCCGGGGCTGATGCCATCGTGTTGGGCTGTACGCATTATCCGTTCTTGCGGCAGGCCATTGTCCAGCAGCTGCCGCCTGCAATTACCTTGATCGATACGGGCGAGGCCGTGGCAAGGCAGGTGCAAAGGCGCTTGCAGGAAACTGGACTGCTGAATGATGCTGCAGGGGAAGGGAAAAATACGTTCTGGATCAACCGGGCGACCGATGCGGAATTCGAGCAGACCGCGAAAGTGATCGAGGTGTTGTGGGGTAGTAGCGGTGGGGAAAGCGATTTTTACCGCCTGCCGGAAAGCGCCAGCTAAAGCGCCCAGCGCTAGTCAAGAGAGCGCAAGTATGAGTGTTTGACTGATTGCGCGGCTAGTGGTGAGCCACCACTTCGCCGGCTTTCAGTTTGTATCGGGTGCCGCAGTAAGGGCACATGGCATGGCCGCTGGCCGCGATATCCAGAAAAACGCGCGGGTGCGAGCACCACAACGCGACTTCCTTGGTCGGGCAATGCAAAGGCAGATCCTTCGCACTCACTTCGATTTCTTTTGTCTGTTCAGCCATG
>PHCD01000068.1 GCA_002842135.1 Betaproteobacteria bacterium HGW-Betaproteobacteria-8
TGATGCAGGAAGGCCTCAAGTTCGAGCGCCTGTTCGCCACCGGTACCCGTACGGTCCGCGGTCTGGAAGCATTGTCACTGGGAACGCCGCCGATCCCCGGTCAGGCCATCGTGCGTCGGCCGAATAGCGATCATCTGGGCACCTTGGGTGAATATCTGGAAATCCAGGGTTTTGCCACGGAGTTCGTCTATGGCGGCTACGGCTATTTTGACAACATGAACGCCTATTTTCAGGGCAATGATTTCAAGGTGACGGACCGTACCGACTTCGACGAAAAGTCCATCGTCATGGAAAACGTTTGGGGTGTGGCCGACGAAAGCCTGTTTGACAATGCCATGCAGTCGCTGGATGCGGCGGCTGGCGGCGAACGCCCCTTCTTCATGCAGATCATGACGACCAGCAATCACCGGCCCTATACTTTCCCGGAAGGGCGTATCGACTTGCCGCAGGGCAATCGTCGCGCAGCCGTGAAATACACCGACTATGCCATCGGCCGCTTCATTGAACAGGCTAGGACCAAGCCCTGGTTCGACGATACGCTGTTCGTCATCGTTGCCGACCATTGCGCTTCGGTGGCCGGCAAGACCCGTTTGCCGGTGGCCAAATACCACATCCCCATGGTCTTTTATGCACCGGCGCTGCTGAAGCCCGGCCGTTTCGAGCGTCTGGTCAGCCAGATCGATGTGCCGCCGACCTTGCTGGATCTGCTGGGCGTTTCCGGTTCGGAACACTTTTTCGGCCACAACATGTTTACCGACGACCATGTTGCGCCGCGCACCTTCATCAGCAATTATCAGTCCCTGGGTTATTACAAGAACGATCAACTCATCGTGCTTTCCCCAAGGCAAATGGTGGAAGCCTATCGCGTCGACCCTGTGAGCTATGAGGTGGAGCCGGTCAGTGCCGATCCGCAACTGGTGAAGGAAGCCATTGCCTATTACCAGACCGCTGCCAATGCATTCAAGGATGGCGGTTTGAAGGAGTTGCCGGTATTGGCCGCAGTTCCCGTTAAAGAACCCGTAGCGAACTGAGCCATGCTGGTGAGGATGACGGCAAGGCTGGGCGCGCCCCTGTTCCGGCGCGCCATGCTGGTGCTGGCGATGTCCGCGGTGCTGATGCTGCTTCTGGGGCAATACACCGATATCGATCTGCTGATCGAGGATTACTACTATGACGAGCAACTGCAGGCGTTTCCCTGGCTCGACAGCTGGTTCGCCACTGACCTGATGCATGGTTACGTGAAGAACGTCATCATCAAGAGCGGCTATCTGTTGCTGCTGGTGGTGGCCTGGGATTTCATTCGTCCCTGGTCGAGGATTACATCGTTTACCAGAAGCCGCTTGCGTTTTGTTGCTGCGGCATCCCTGCTGGTGCCGACCATCGTGCGCGGCGTCAAGCAATTCTCCGTGCTGCACTGCCCCTGGACGGTCGACCGTTACGGCGGTACGGAACCCTTCCTCCGCCTGCTGGATCATGTACCCGAGGGTATGAAAGTGGGTCACTGTTTCCCTGCGGGCCATGCAACAGTGGGTTTATGGCTGGCAGCTTTGTGTGTATTCTGGTTACCGCACAATCCCAGAGTCGCCGTGGGTGTATTTAGTGCAGGGCTGAGCGTAGGGCTGGTATTGGGTTGGGTGCAGCAAATGCGAGGCGCCCATTTCCTGTTTCATACCCTGTGGGCCGCCTGGCTGGCCAGTCTGGTGATACTGGTGATGCTGTTGTTTGCATACAATATATTGAACGAGGAGAAGGCAACATGAGCACAACAAATCATGCTGAGCGTTATAGCCGTCCGCTGGTGTTTTTGCACTGGTTCACGCTGGTATTGCTGGTTGCCGTTTACGGCTTTATCGAGTTGCGCGAGCTGTTCCCCAAGGGCACAGATGCGCGTGAGCTGATGAAGACCATACATTACATGCTGGGGCTTACCGTGTTGCTGACGGTCATGGTGCGTTTATATTTCAGGGTATCGAGTCATACGCCTGCAATCCGGCCTGCACCCCATTGGCTCTTGCATCGCGTTGCACAGGGCGCGCACCTGTTGTTGTACGCCTTGATGATAGGTATGCCGGTTGCCGGTTGGCTGATGTTAAGCGCCGCCGGTAAACCGATCCCTTTCTACGGCCTGGAATTGCCGTCCCTGCTTGCAGAGGATAAAATCCTGGCGGACAGCATCAAGACCATACACAAGACCGTTGGCAATGTGGGTTACGCACTGATTGCGCTGCATGCGCTGGCGGCTCTTTACCACCACCATATCCGGCGCGATAACACCCTGCTCCGTATGTTGCCGGGCAAGTGAAAATTAAGCCTGGATTCAGCTTGATTCTGTAAAGTTTGCCCCAATCTGAACATCTTGAATATTTACCGTTAAACACTGACAGGATCAAATGCTAGCGAAATTCTGGAAAAGACTGGAGTCTTTGGGTTTTTATGCGCCACTGGTGGCGATGTACCTGATTTCTTTGCCGATACTTTCGCTATCCCGCGCTGTATTGATGGTCTGGCAATCCGAGCGTGTCGCGGCGACAGGCATCTGGCCCGAGATGCTATTGCAGGGTTTGCGAGTCGACATTATCCAGATGGGCCTGCTGGTGATCATTCCTCTCTTGATCGCGCCATTGTTCGTACATAAAAGTGCATGGGCCTGGTGGCGCCGGTTCAGTTTCTTCTGGGTCGTAGCCTCCGTCACGCTGCTGGTTTTCATGGAAGCGACGACGCCCGGCTTTATCGGCGAATATGACACTCGCCCCAACCGCCTGTTTGTCGAATACCTGAAATATCCGGGGGAAGTGGTGCCCATGTTGTGGAACGGCTTCCGTGTCCATGTGTTCGGCGCCACAGCTGCGTTGCTGCTGGCTATCTGGGCCATCAGCCGATTCATGCGCCCCTGGCTCAGCCAGCATCATCCGGTCAGCAACTGGAAGCACTGGCTGGCCCTGCCGTTCGTCGTGCTGCTGGTGGTGTTCTCCGTGCGCTCAACCGCTGACCACCGCCCTGCCAACCCGGCCATGTTCGCTTTGACCTCTGATACCATGGTGAATACCCTGATCATGAACTCTACCTGGTCGGTGTTCCACGCTGTCTACAACCTCAAACACGAGGCAAAATCGAGCGAGATCTATGGCGAAATGAGCGAAGAAGAGGCCATGCAACAAATCCGGCTGATGCGTGAAATGTTGCAGGATCATCGTCCTCTGATTGGAGACACCAATTTGCCGACTTTGACCCGGCAGACTGCCACTATCAGGCGCGAAAAACCATTGAATCTGGTGATTATCCTGCAGGAAAGCCTGGGTGCCACTTTTGTTGAATCTTTGGGCGGCGTGCCGGTGACCCCCGAACTGGAAAAACTCAAAACCCAGGGTTGGTGGTTCGAGAATCTCTATGCGACAGGCACCAGGTCAGTACGCGGCATTGAGTCTGTGGTGACAGGTTTTGCACCTACGCCGGCGCAGAGCGTGGTCAAGCTCTCGCTGTCGCAGGATCATTTCTTCACCTTGGCCAGCCTGTTCAAGAGCAAGGGTTACCTGAACGAGTTCATATATGGTGGTGAAGGCCATTTCGACAATATGCGCAACTTCTTCATCAACAACGATTTCGATCAGGTGGTGGACAAGAACGATTATGCCAATCCAGTGTTCACCGGCAGTTGGGGCGTCTCGGACGAAGACTTGTTCAACAAGACGCATGAGCAGCTGATGAAGCACCATGAGAGCGGTCAGCCTTTCTTTACGCTGGTGTTTACCTCAACCAACCACTCGCCGTTTGAGTTCCCTGATGGCCGTATCGAGCTGCATGAACAGCCCAAGGCGACTGATAACAATGCGGTAAAGTACGCCGATTACGCCATGGGCCAGTTTTTCAGGCAGGCGCAGGCCAGTCCCTACTGGAAAGATACCGTGTTCCTAGTGGTAGCCGATCACGATATCCGCGTGCGTGGTGACGATCTGGTGCCGGTGAAGCATTTCCACATTCCCGGTTTGATTCTGGGCGCCGATATCCAGCCGCGTGTGATTAAAACCGTGGCCAGCCAGATCGATCTGCCGACGACAGTTATCTCATTGATGGGAATAGATGCCGAGCACCCGATGACAGGGCGCGACTTGACTGCCGAACCGGAAGGACTGCCGGGCCGTGCCATGATGCAGTACGAGCAGAATTATGCCTGGATGGAAGGTGATAAAGCGGTAGTGTTACGGCCGGACAAGGCACCGACGCATGCCGTTTATGACCGTGCTGCAAAAAAACTGAAGCCGCAAGAGCCGCCAGTGGATGCAGCGGCTATGGAACAGCGTGCACTAGGCCATGTGCTGCTGCCGTCGATACTTTATCGTGAGCAGGATTACCATTTGCCTGGCGAGACGCCGCCAGTAAGACGCTGAAAACGAATATTCGAAAGCGGATATTCAGAGATAAATGACAGCGGGGAATACACCAATCGCAAAGACAAAGAGTATCCACTCCATGCCCCAGCGTTCCAGGTGACCTGTCATGTGCAGGATGATAGCGATAATGGCACTGATGTTAAAGATAGCGTAGAGCATGTTGGTTTGTTTCCCCCCCCGGATAACTTGATAGGCGCTGATTATCGAAAGTAGTAATATCAAATTTGATGAATACACTGCACAGGATATGCATCCAAATTATTTAAAGATTCCAGCATGGCTGATTGTACTCTGGCTTATAAGCTTGCAGGTACTTGCGCCTTTTGTCCATGCACATCTGGAGGCGGATGGCATCGATCATGCCAGTGTCATGCATCTGCACGCGTCAGCCTCTCCTGCACATTATGCCCATGATACAAACCCTGTGCTGGAAAATCCACATGGTCCGCATCAAATAGTATCCGTTGCACAGGGCATTCCCAAGAAATTCGAGAAATCGGCATGGCTGGATGTGCTGCCAGTCATGTTTGTGGCCTTGTTGGCCTTGCTGGTGCCTGCATTTGCCGGCGGTCGTCATTTCGTTCAACTCAATCTGTTTCATTCAATCCGGCATCGAAGTCCACAGCCACAAGCCCCTCCCTGTTCCTGATTTCAATAAGGCGCCAAGCGCCCGCTAATGATCAGTGTTCGACGCTGGTCGCATGTCTGAAATCAGGAGACTCTCATGTATGTCCGTCCGTTTAACCAACTTGCTGTTGGACTATGCTTTTGCTCACTATTAGTGATCTCGCCATTGGCCGGATCGGTCGAGCTTGAGCATCAGGATGCGCTGGAAACCAATCCGGCGCTTAGCCTGAAAGAAGTGCTGAACCAGACCTTCAGCCGCAATCCGCAACAGTACCAGTTGCAGGCCAGGGATCGCGATGTGCTGGCACGCCGTTCCAGGTCCGATACTTTTCTGCCAAAACCGCCCGCGCTTTTATTGACCCACCAGAATGACGCGCTGGGCAGCGGTCGCGGCGAACGCGAATGGCAGGCGGATATGGAGATTCCGCTTTGGCGCCTGGGGCAGCGCGCTGCAAGAACGGCCGTGGCCGAAAACGCAAGAACCGATCTGGAAGCCAGCAAGGAAAGGCTGCTGCTGGAAGCTGCCGGCCAATTGCGCGAGGCCGTATGGGAAGTGAAGATGGTGGAGAGCCAGCTGGCACTTGCCAAATTGCGTTATGGAACGGCTGAGGCCTTGCAGCATGATGTCGAACGTCGTCATCAGGCCGGCGAGTTGGCCAAGACCGACCTGATGCTGGCACAGCAGGAGACCCTGCAAGCCAGGACCGAAGTCATACGTGCCGATGCCGAACTGAACCATGCGCGCCATCGCTACATGGTACTGACCGGCTTGAAACAAATGCCAGGACAACTGGAAGAGACGCAATCCTCGCTGGAAACCTACAGCGATGAGCATGCGCTGTGGCGCGAAGCTGAAGCCAGGGTGGCGTTGACCGAGCAGGAGCGCAACCTGAGCACGGTGGAGAGCAAGGACAATCTGCAGCTGGTGGTGAACACCCGTAGTCAGCGCGGCCCATTCGATAATGCTTATAACGATAGTGTTGGCCTCAGTCTGCGCATCCCACTCAATACCGAAAGTCATATGGCGCCCCAGCTGGCCGCCGCCGATATGCATGTCGCCCAGGCCGTCGCCGACCGCGAACGCTTGCGTTTCCAGCTGGAAACGGCCATGCATGAGGCTGAACACAACCTCGAGGTGACCAGGGCAGAGCTGGAGGTCGCCAATCAGAACCATGCCATCGCCAAAGAAAACCTGCGCCTGTCAGATAAGGCCTTTCAATTGGGTGAGATCGATTTGGTCAGCCTGATGCGTACCAGGGCTCAGGCCTATGAGGCAGAACGCGCCTTGAGAGTGCGGCAGATACAACTGACCTGGGATATTGCCCGTTATAACCAAGCTGTAGGAGTTTTACCATGAAGAAGAATAATTGGAACAGTTTCGCCTTGTTCATAGCGCTGTTTATAGCGCAACAGGGTCTGGCAGCTGAAGTACCGGCAACACAGATTGTCATCACACCGGCCCAGCAGCAGACCCTGGGAATCAAGGTGGCGGAAATTGCCAAGGATGGCAATCTGGCCAGCCAGCGACTGGCAGCCGAGGTGATGATCCCGGTTTCACAGGAGCGTGTTATCACGGCTCCGCAATCCGGACTGGTAGCGGCACTGCATGTGGCAGCTGGGCAGCAGGTAAAAAAAGGTCAGGCGCTGGCGCAGATCAGCAGTCCGGATATGGTCGGTCTGCAAAGTGAATATCTGCAGGCCTGGACCCAGCATCAGCTGGCGGCGGATATGCTGGCAAGGGACAAGGAACTGTATCAGGAAGGCATCATTGCGCAACGCCGATTTCTGACGACGCAGAGCCGTCATGCCGAGACTTCGGCCGTGCTCTCACAGCGCAAGCAGGCCCTGTTGCTGGCCGGTATGAGTAACGCAGGCATCAGCCAGTTGCAGAAAAGCGGGACCATGAGCAGCAGCCTGACTTTGACGACACCGATAGACGGGCAGGTGCTCGAGCAGATGGCGAAGGTGGGTCAGCGGGTGGAAATGGCTGCGCCACTCTATCGTGTCGCGACACTCAGCCCGCTCTGGCTGGAAATTCGTGCGCCGCTCGATCTGCTTGATGCAGTGCGTCCGGGCCTGCTGGTCAGGGTGCCGAATAGCGGCGTTGAAGGCAAGCTGATTAGCGTTATCCGTAATGTGAACAAAAACGACCAGACCATACAGCTGCGTGCCGAAGTCAGCCAAGGTGCCGAAAAGCTCTATCCGGGGCAATACGCGGAAGTTGAAATCGTTGGTGCGCATGACATCGAAAGCGCTCAGCAACAGTTTGTCCTGCCGAAGTTCGCCGTGGTCAGAAGCGGCACCCATTATTATATTTTTGTGCAGAACGCACAGGGCTTCATCGCAACCATGGTTGAGGTTGTCAGCGAAAAATCCGGCATGGTTTCAATCCGGGCTGAGCTGAGTGGCAAAGAGAAAGTCGCCGTCGCCGGTACTGCTGCCATCAAGGGCAAGTGGCTGGGCGTGGGAGACGAATGATGCTGGCCCGTCTCATACAATTCGCGTTGACCCAGCGTCTCTTGATGCTGGTAGTGACAGCCCTGCTGCTGGGCCTGGGTGTTGTTTCCTTTCGGGCCTTGCCGATCGATGCCTTCCCCGATGTTTCTACCACCCAGGTTAAGATCATCATCAAGGCGCCGGGCATGACGCCGGAAGAAGTGGAAAGCCGCATCACCTCTCTGATCGAGGTGGAGATGCTGGGCCTGCCGCGACAGACCATGCTGCGTTCCGTCGCAAAATATGCGATGACCGACATCACGGTCGATTTCGCCGAAGGCACTGATATTTACTGGGCCCGGCAGCAGGTGGCAGAACGCCTGAGCGGCGTCTGGGACAGCCTGCCAGCAGATATCTCTGGCGGCATGGCACCGATGACCACACCGCTGGGCGAAATGTTCATGTTCACCATCGAGAGCGATGAACTGAGTCTGCAGGAGAAACGCAGCCTGCTTGACTGGGTCATCCGGCCGCAATTGCGCACGGTGCCTGGAGTCGCCGACGTCAATGCGCTTGGCGGGCTGGTGCGTACCTTTGAGGTGACCCCGGACAATGCCCGCATGTATGCCAGGTCAGTTACTTTGCAGGATTTGCAGACTGCGCTGACGCAGAACAACAGCAACGATGGCGCCGGTCGTCTGGATGATGGTGAGGAGGCACTGCTGGTGCGCTCTGAAGGCCGTTTTGTTACGCTGGAGGATGTCGCCAACACGGTCATTCGCAGCGATGGTGGTGCGCCATTGCGCATCATGGACGTGGCAGAAGTGAAGATCGGCGAGTTGACGCGCTATGGTGCTGTCACCAGCAACGGCAAGGGCGAGGCGGTAGAAGGCCTGGTGCTGGGCTTGCGCGGCGCCAACGCGCAGATGCTGGTGCGTGGCGTCAAGGACAAGCTGGCTGAGATCGGGCCGACGTTGCCGCAAGGAGTTTCGGTCAACGTGTTCTATGACCGCGGCAGCCTGGTCGAGCGTGCGGTCAATACGGTATCGAAGGCGCTGATCGAAGCTATCGTGCTGGTGCTGATCCTGCTGGTGCTGTTTCTCGGCAACTTGCGTGCGGCGCTGACTGTGGCGCTGGTGCTGCCGCTGGCGGCGCTGATCACTTTCATCCTGATGCGGCAGTTTGGCATTTCAGCCAACCTCATGAGTCTGGGCGGGTTGGCGATCGCCATCGGCATGCTGGTCGACGCGGCGGTGGTCGTGGTCGAGAACATCGTTTCCCATCTGGCCGACAGCAAACGTGCCGAGAGCCTGCCACGTCTGCACCTGATCTACCGCGCCGTGCGCGAAGTCAGTGTGCCAATGTCGTCCGGCATCATGATCATCATCATCGTCTTCCTGCCGTTGCTGACCTTGCAGGGTCTGGAGGGCAAGCTGTTTTCGCCGGTGGCGCTGACCATTGTCTTTGCCCTCGGCGGTTCCCTGCTACTGTCGCTGACAGTGATTCCGGTATTGGCGTCCTTCTTGCTGAAAAAGGTCTCGCATGAAGAGCCGTGGCTGGTGCGCAAGGCGCAGGCGGCCTATCTGCCGGCGCTGCAGTGGGCGCTGGCGCATAGCCGTATCGTCATCGCTTGCGCACTGGCGGCGCTGGCGCTGACCGTGCTGGTCTATCTGCAGATCGGCAAGACCTTCATGCCGACCATGGATGAAGGCGACATCATCATCGGCGTCGAGAAGCTGCCCTCGGTCAATC
>PHCD01000239.1 GCA_002842135.1 Betaproteobacteria bacterium HGW-Betaproteobacteria-8
CAAAGCTGGAATCCCAGCCATCAACCGGTCATTCTGCGGACAGATAATCAAACTGTAGTGAATTTAAAGTGTGAACGAGGTGAATAGATGATCAAAAAAGTGATTGCGATTTCTGCACTGTGCCTGGCCATGATGGGTAATCTGGCCGTTGCCGGTAACGCCCAGGCCTATCAGCTTCCGGATTTCACGCAGCTGGCCGAAAAGCAGGGTCCGGCTGTCGTCAATATCAGTATTACGCAGGTGGTGCAGGGCAATGGCTCGCCTTTTGCCGGCATGCCGAATGACGAGGCGCTGGCCGAATTGTTCCGCCGCTTTGGTATTCCCATGCCCGGCGTGCCGGGAGGGGGCGGTGGCCCGCAGCAGGAATACAAGTCGCAGTCACTGGGCTCCGGTTTCATTATCAGCAGCGACGGCTACATCATGACCAATGCGCACGTCATCCGCGATGCTTCCGAGGTGGTGGTCAAGCTCAATGACAAGCGTGAATTTTCCGCCAAGATCATTGGCGCCGATGCGCGCACGGATGTAGCGCTGCTCAAGATCGAAGCCAGCGGCCTGCCCAAGGTCACCATAGGCAATCCGGAGCAACTCAAGGTCGGCGAATGGGTGGTGGCGATCGGTTCGCCATTCGGGCTGGAAAGCACGCTGACGGCAGGTGTTGTCAGCGCCAAGGGGCGTGCGTTGCCGCAGGAGAACTTCGTGCCTTTCATTCAGACCGACGTGGCGATCAATCCGGGAAACTCGGGTGGCCCGCTGTTCAATCTCAAGGGTGAAGTGGTCGGCATCAATTCCCAGATCTACAGCCGCACCGGCGGTTACATGGGTCTGTCCTTCGCGATTCCTATCGACGTTGCCATGGAAATTTCGGATCAATTGCGAGCGAGCGGCAAAGTCTCGCGTGGCTGGCTCGGTATCGGCATCCAGGAAATCAGCAAGGAGCTGGCAGAATCGTTTGGCATGAAAAGTACCAACGGTGCGCTGGTTTCCAATGTGGAGAAGGGCAGTCCTGCCGAGAAAGGCGGTCTTGAGCCCGGTGATGTGATTCTCAAGTTCGACAACAAGCCGATCGAGACTTCTTCCGACTTGCCCCGGGTCGTTGGTGCAACCAAACCGGGCAAGCAGGTGCCGGTGGAAATCCTGCGCAAGGGCAATACCCGCAATCTGAGCATTACGCTGGGTGAAATGCCCACCGAGAAGGATGAA
>PHCD01000069.1 GCA_002842135.1 Betaproteobacteria bacterium HGW-Betaproteobacteria-8
GCGCGGTGCGCTGGTGGAAGCTGACGGAGTCATGGAATTAGCCTAAAACTCTCCGATTTCAAGGAGTTCAGCAAGCCGCTGCAGGCCCGGCTGCAAAAGTTGGGTATTGTCGATGTGCAGGGCTTGCTGCTGCATTTGCCACTGCGTTATGTCGATGAGACGCGTATCACCGCCATCCGCGATTTGCGTGCGGGCGAGCAGGCGCAGGTGGAAGGCGAGATTGTGCATACCGAGGTGCAATACAAGCCGCGCAAGGCCCTGATTTCGCAGCTGCGCGATGCCAGCGGACAATTGACGCTGCGTTTTCTGCATTTTTACCCGAGCCAGATCAAGGCGTTGGCAGAAGGTAAACGTTTGCGCGTGCTGGGTGAGGTGCGCAATGGCTTTTTCGGCTGGGAGATGGTGCATCCGCAATGCCGCCCGGTCGGCGAAGACACGCCGACAGCGGACACCTTGACGCCGGTCTATCCGACGACTGCCGGCCTCAGTCAGGCGTCGATTCGCAAATCCATCCATTGGGCGATGACGCAGAACCGGCTTGAGGAAACCCTGCCGGAATGGGTCTATCAGGCACATCATCTGCCGGGTTTTGCCCAGAGCCTGCAGGCTCTGCATTACCCGCAGCCCAGCATGCCGATCGAACAGCTGCAGGACAGAACCCAGCCCGCATGGCAGCGCCTGGCCTTTGATGAACTGCTGGCGCAGCAGCTTTCCATGCGGCGACATTACGCCAGACGGCGCAAGCTCGGTGCACCGGCTTTGCCGCCCTCGAAAAAACTGATCAGCGCATTGTTGAAAAGTCTGGCCTTCCGGCTGACCGATGCCCAGCAGAAGGCGGCGCTGGAGATTACCCATGACCTGACGCAGCCGCATCCGATGCAGCGTTTGTTGCAAGGCGATGTTGGTAGTGGCAAGACCATCGTCGCCACCATGGCGGCACTGCAGGCTATCGAACATGGCTGGCAGGTCGCCATGATGGCGCCGACCGAGATACTGGCCGAACAGCACTACCGCAAGCTCAGTGCCTGGCTGGCACCGCTCGGGATTGAACTGGCATGGCTGGCCGGCAGCCAGAACAAAAAAGAACGTGCAGCTGCGCTGCAAAAAGTGCAGGGTGGCGAAGCCAGTCTCGTCATTGGCACCCATGCCATCTTTCAGGAGCAGGTGCAGTTTTCCCGGCTGGGGCTGGTGATTGTTGACGAACAGCATCGCTTCGGCGTGCAGCAGCGGCTGTCCCTCAGGCAGAAAGCGCAGTCAACCGAGATCGCGGCGCCACATCAGCTGATGATGAGCGCGACGCCCATCCCGCGCACACTTTCCATGAGCTATTACGCCGACCTCGATGTCTCCGTTATCGATGAGCTGCCGCCTGGCCGTACGCCCATCGTCACCAAGCTGGTTTCCGATGCACGGCGCGACGAGGTGCTGCAACGCGTTCATGACGCCTGTCTGCAGGGCAAACAGGCCTACTGGGTGTGCCCGCTGATTGAAGAATCCGAGAGCCTGCAGTTGCAGACCGCCATTGATACTTATGAATATATGCGTTCGGCATTTCCCGATTTGAAGGTGGGCCTGCTGCACGGCCGCATGAAACCGGCAGAAAAGCAGGACATCATGGCGCAATTCAGTGCTAACCAGATCCAGTTGCTGGTTGCGACTACCGTCATTGAAGTTGGCGTCGATGTGCCGAATGCCAGCCTGATGGTGATCGAGCATGCCGAGCGCATGGGGCTTTCACAGTTGCATCAGTTGCGCGGCCGGGTTGGGCGTGGTGCGGAAAAGAGCACCTGTATCCTGCTTTATCAGGGCCCCTTGTCCGAGCTGGCACGTGCCCGGCTCAAGGTGATCTACGAATCGAGTGACGGTTTTGAAATCGCCCAGGCCGATTTGCACCTGCGTGGGCCGGGCGAGTTTCTGGGGGTCAGGCAAAGCGGCCTGCCCATGTTGAAGATTGCCGACCTGGAACGAGATGCCGATTTGCTCGCTGCCTCGAAAGCAGTGGCGGAAAAATTGCTGCGCGAGCATCCGGACGCCGTTGAAAAACATCTGCAGCGCTGGTTGGGCTATGCGGAAGAGCTGGTCAAGGTCTGATAACGGCTCCGCTGTGACATAATCTCGTCGTGAAAACCCATTCCCGCCCTTTGTTGACGCATGCTGCCTGGATCAAGGCGCCGATGAATAGCGGCAGCTACCGGCATTGGCTGACCGATCCGGGCTCGTTGACCAGGCGCTTGCAATCGCTTAGCAATGATTTTTACGTCAGGCCGAGCCGGCATCAATATGCCAAGCCGCAGGTCGATGAAGCGCAACTGCTGGGACTGTCGCGCAGGCAATATGCCTTGTTGCGTGAAGTCTATCTTTACAGCAATGGGGAGCCGGTGGTGTTTGCCCATAGCGTATTGCCATGCCAAAGCTTGCGCGGTGAGTGGCTGGCCTTGGGCCGCTTGGGTAACAAGCCGTTGGGGGCCGCCCTGTTCATGAACCCGAAAGTCACGCGTACCCAGCTTGAATTCAAGAAGCTGTCGAGACATCATGCGCTCTATCGCCGTGCGGTCCGGCATCTCGCCATAAAACCGCAGGCAGTTTGGGCCAGGCGTTCGATATTCCGGCTCAGCCGTTCGGCCATCATGGTGACAGAAGTGTTTTTACCGCAGGTCTTGAAACTATCGGAATTTGCGTCATGAACTGGAAACAAAAAATCAATGCCTATGAACGCCTGATGCGGCTCGACAAGCCGATCGGTATACTCTTGCTGCTGTGGCCGACATTGTGGGCCTTGTGGATCGCCGGGCAGGGCCAGCCGGACTGGCTGGTGGCCTGGATATTCGTTATGGGCACCGTGCTGATGCGCTCGGCCGGCTGCGTCATGAACGATGTCGCGGACCGCAATTTCGATGGTCACGTCGAGCGCACCCGGCAGCGGCCGCTGGTCAGCGGTGAAGTCAGCGTCAAAGAGGCCTGTCTGCTGGCTGCAGGTTTAAGCCTGGGTGCATTTTGCCTGGTATTGTTTCTCAATTCCCTGACGATAATTCTGTCTTTTGTTGCCTTGTTGCTGGCCATGACTTATCCGCTGACCAAGCGTTTTCTGGCAATCCCGCAGGCGTATTTAGGCATTGCATTCGGTTTTGGTATTCCTATGGCTTTTGCTGCACTGACCGGTGGACTCCCTTTGGCCGCCTGGCTGTTATTGCTGGCCAACATTTTCTGGGCTATTGCTTACGATACGGAGTACGCCATGGTGGACAGAGAGGATGACCTGAAAATCGGCATACGTTCTTCCGCGTTATTTTTTGGCCGTTTCGATGTGCGGGCGATAATGCTCTGTTATGTTGCCATGTTGGGTTTGTTGATCTGGGTCGGCCAGTTGTTACAGCTGACCTGGCCGTTCTATCTGGGCATAGGCATGGCGGCCACCCTGGCAATTTATCATTACAGCTTGATTCGAAACAGAAATCGTCAGGCCTGTTTTCAGGCTTTTTTACACAATAACTGGCTGGGTGCAGTGATTTTTATCGGCCTGCTCGCCAGTTACCAGTGGTGAGCGAGTTCAAGACAAGTTTTTGATATCAAGCTCAAATTCCAGCGGCCTGGACTTGTCTATGGGCAAGCCCGGGCTGTCAGGTGTCTCTTTCAGTAGGTAATCTGCTGTATTTGCAGCCGGTATTTTGGTATTAAGCGGGGCTGTGAATTTCAATTCACTGGCTATACTGCGCAGTTGCACAATATCCAGGCAGGCGCTGCGTTCGAAGCCTTGGCGTGCTTCCGGCCTGCGGTTGAAGATCAGGTCATCCAGATAAGGTACTGCTTCGGTGCTGCCCCAGACCTGTACCAGCTGATCCGTGACATGGGGGTAGTCTTCAATGCAGCTATTGTCTTCAAGGGGTGGGGAGTTGAAGTCCTTGATGGCGACATTGAAGTAACGTTTGCATTCAGCCGCAGTAGATTCATATTCTTCTGCCTGTCCTTCGCGCTTGAGCAAATCGAGCAACATGAGCCATGGTTCTGGCGATAAGTCTGGGAAGTCGCGCAGATGGTCCTGCAACAAAACGATGGCCAGGTTTGAGCGGCCATGAGCGACAAAAACATCAGCTTGCTCAAGAATGTCTTCGTTCACGGTGGCACCTGCCTCATGGTTGCCATTATCCGAAGGCCGGAAAATGGCTTGTGGTTGTTGTGGGAAATCAACCGATTCTGCCGAACCGGCTTGCATTGCATGTGTGCTGCCGTTTCCGGTTTCTGCTTCAGGCATCAACAAGTCTTCATGTGGAGCCATATCAAGTTGTTTTACGGCAGGGGCAAGCTCTTCCCACATCGCAACCTCAGTTGCCAGTTGCAGCTGGCTATGGCGGCGTCTTAGCCATTCTGCCGTGCCTATCAATGCGAGCACTGCCATAGTAATTAAGGTATACAGCAACCACGACAACCAGCTGCCAGAATCTTCCTGTTGAGTGCGCAGGTTTTCCAGCTCAGTGTTGCGTTTTTGCAGGGCAATCATTTGCGCTTCAAGATAGACCAGTTTGTTGGCCATGGCAGTGATTTCATCCGACACATCCTCGGGACTCAATGCCTGCGTCTCAGTCATTGGCCATGTATTCAGCTCCTTGGACATTTGTAGTTGCAAGGGGATGCCTGAAAAATCAGGGTCGCTATAATCATTGCCGGATACCACCAGCCTGGATTCTCCTGATGCGACAGGAGTAGCTTTGGTTTCAGCTGAGGCAGAAGGGGATGTGGTGTCTGAATTTTTGCGGCTGGTCCTTGCCGCAGAGTTGTTCCTGGGTTTGTCTGTTTTCAGCAGTACGGTCTGTGCATGAGTATTAGGGCTTTGAGCATCTACCGGTAATGACAGGCTTTCAGTTGCCGTTTCAACAGTTGGGGCTGGAATCTTCAACAAGCCTGCTGACGCAGTCAGCTCATTGTCGTCCGAAGCGTGTAGTTGCGGAGGGTCCAGTAACAGCACATATTCGCGGTTGGTTTGTGTTTCGCATCCAGCGACCAGGGTTAGTTGCACGATAGGGTCTTCTACTACCTGATAAGACCTGATGAGCAGGATTGCATTTCCAGTTTCATTCTTGCGCAACACCATGCTGGCATTGAATGCGGATGGTTTGTAGCCCTCGTTGCCGCGAAGAAGCTTAAAGCAGTCCACATCAAGACGTTCAGGAATGTCTGCCAATTGAATCTGGGCGCGCAATGGTTCACCCAGGCGTGATTGTATTTCGATATTTCCCAAGCCAAGTGCATGTGTTACCTCGCTGCCTGACATCAGTGCCAGGGTCAGCAGATTTCGTGCGAATGATTTTATTTGTTTACTCATACTAATTACAAAAAGGTCCGGCAAAGCAGTCGGTTGCATGTGGTGCAAATAAGTAAAATAAAAACAGATGTTTAACTGGACAGTGGCAATTATCGTTCCAGTGCAGATATAATGTTGCGCGCTATACGAATGCTGGTCAGCATATGGATGCATCTGTATGATTTAAAAAGATTAGTTGCCGTGTTGTCGTTTCTGTAAATCGCTGGTGACATGGGCGTGCCGGCTAAACTGCACGCGAGGCTGTTCAGATTTCGCCAGATCTGCTACTGAAATGACATGGTTCGTAGTGACATTAAGGGTAAGATAGCTGTTGCAGCGTGATAATAACGTTTGACAAGAGTAAGAGCCCTGACATAAAATCGCCCTCTTAATTTTTTTGGCAAGTATTGGTAGTCAAATGAAGACTTTTTCTGCAAAAACGCATGAAGTAAAGCGTGACTGGTGAAGTAAAGCGTGACTGGTTTGTTGTCGATGCAACAGACTTGGTGCTCGGCCGTTTGGCAAGTGAGATTGCTCACCGTCTGCGTGGCAAGCACAAGACAATTTATACACCTCACGTTGATACCGGCGACTACATCGTAGTGGTCAACGCGGACAAGATTAAAGTGACCGGCAATAAGTCCGGTGACAAGCTGTACCACCGTCACAGTGGTTACCCAGGCGGTATTTCCACTACCACTTTCGGCAAGATGCAAGAAAAATTCCCTGGCCGTGCTTTGGAAAAGGCCGTCAAGGGTATGTTGCCAAAGGGTCCACTGGGCTACGCAATGTTCCGCAAGCTTAAAGTGTACGCTGGCGAAAAGCATGACCATATTGCGCAACAACCACAGCCTTTGAAAATTCAAAGCCAGGCTTAAGGATTAGATATGATTGGTAAATACAATTACGGTACAGGTCGTCGCAAGAGCTCTGTAGCTCGCGTTTTCCTGAAGGCAGGTAAAGGCAATATCGTCATTAATGACAAGCCTGCAGATGAATATTTTTCACGTGAAACTTCACGCATGATTCTGCGCCAGCCCCTGGCTTTGACAGAAAGCGAAAACAGCTTTGACATTATGGTTAACGTCAATGGTGGTGGCGAATCTGGTCAGGCCGGTGCAGTGCGTCACGGTATTACACGCGCTCTGATTGATTATGATGCAGCCTTGAAAGGCGCACTGTCAAAAGCAGGTTTTGTTACCCGCGATGCACGTGAAGTCGAACGTAAGAAAGTCGGTTTCCGTAAAGCACGTCGCCGTAAACAGTTCTCCAAGCGCTAAGCGCTGGGTGCAGAAAAAAGCCGCAAATTGCGGCTTTTTTTATTTCTGCGATGATATGGCCAGGTGTTTTTTATATATCGGCAAAGTTTTTTGTTACTATCTAACCCCTGTACGGTTAAATCCGGACAATGGAATTTGAATTAAACATGACTCACATGAAAAAAATAAAGATAGGTATCGTAGGCGGCACAGGTTATACCGGTGTGGAACTGCTGCGGCTGCTTGCCATCCATCCGAATGCAGAATTGACCGCCATTACTTCACGTGGCGAGGCTGGTATGCCGGTGGCAGACATGTTTCCCAATTTGCGTGGATATATAGATTTGCCTTTTGTTGACCCGGCACACGCGGATCTGGACCAATGTGATGTTGTGTTTTTTGCTACGCCCAACGGTATTGCCATGCAACAAGCCAGGGCCTTGCTGGCCAAGGGTGTGCGGGTGATTGACCTGGCGGCCGATTTTCGTATCAAGGATGTGGCCATCTGGGAAAGATGGTACGGCATGACGCACGCATGTCCGGAATTAATTGAGCAGGCAGTTTATGGCTTGCCGGAAATGAACCGTGACCAGATTCGCGGTGCGCAACTGATTGCCAATCCCGGGTGTTATCCAACGGCGGTCCAATTG
The DNA here is from genome assembly GCA_002842135.1 of Betaproteobacteria bacterium HGW-Betaproteobacteria-8. The sequence continues at coordinate 7,206 of PHCD01000069.1, forward strand.
GGTTTTATGCCTTTGTTAAGAGCCGGTGTCGTGGATGTAAAAAACCTGATAGCAGATGCAAAATCCGGGGTCAGTGGTGCTGGACGCAAGGCGGAAGTACACAACCTGTTTGCTGAAGCCGGTGATAATTTCAAGGCATACGGCGTGGCTGGGCACAGACACTTGCCTGAAATCAGTCAGGGCCTGAGCAGCATGGCAGGACAACAGGCAGGCCTTACCTTTGTGCCGCATCTTACGCCATTGATCCGGGGCATCCATGCGACGCTGTACGCCAGATTGACCGGCGCCTGTGATTTGCAGCAACTGTTTGAATCGGCCTATGCACAGGAGCGCTTTGTTGATGTGCTGCCCCAGGGGTCGCATCCTGAAACGCGTTCGGTACGGGCATCCAATCTGTGCCGGATTGCGGTACATCAACCGCAGGGTGGAGATACGGTCGTTGTGCTGTCCGTGATTGATAACCTGGTCAAAGGCGCAGCAGGCCAAGCGGTACAGAACATGAACATCATGTTTGATTTGCCAGAGAATACCGGATTGGAGGTAGTTCCACTCCTGCCGTAATGCCGGGGGTGTCACGCGCTTATGAGACGAGTTTCACGACGGCTGCGGGGACACTTTGGCGCTACGGCAAAGCGGATGACCGTACGTTCCAAGCAGCCGTGGTATTGGCAGTGGCTTGTTGCGATTTTTTTGATTTTGTTTGGTTATCTGGCGGGTTATTGGCAATTCACTGGCGGTGATTATCTTGGCTTGATCAGGAGTGTTAACAACCTGCTGAAAGACAATCAGAAGCTGGAAGCGAGGACGGTCTACCGGGAGCGTCAGCTGCAAGTTGAGCGCGCAGCGCAGAAGAGTCTGGCAGATGAGCTGGCCCTGCTGCAAGATGAAAACATGGAATTGAAGGAGGAGGTCGCCTTTTATCGTGGCATCCTCAATGAAAGTGCAGCAACAGGAGTGCTTAAGCTCTACAGCTTCAAGCTTAACAAAGGCAAACTGCCAGGCCAGTATGAATATCATGTGATGCTTATACAGTCAGGCAGGCACGATAAAATGGCGCAAGGCAGCCTGGACCTCAAGTTGAGTGCTTTGCAGAATGGTGTGCCGGTTACTTTACCGCTGAGTGATGGTTTAAAGACAATTGAGCCAATCAAGGTTAACTTCAAGTATTATCAAAGGGTAGACGGCAATTTTGTATTGCCCCCGGCGTTAGAAAAGCCATCTGTTGCACTCAGCCTGACAGGAAATGGTTTGAAAGCTTCCGGCATCAGACAACAACTTGATTTACCGACATAAGGCCTCATATAAAGGGAAGGTATGTTTTCAAAGAACCGAAATAAGGCACCCAGCCGCATAGATACTTTGGTTGGGGTAGACACGCGAGTTGATGGCGACATCCATTTCACCGGAGGTTTGCGGGTAGATGGCAGTATTCGTGGCAATGTGACTGAGACGGAAACGCCCAGTACGCTGGTATTGAGTGAAAACGGCCGTATAGAAGGCGCCATCACTGTTTCGCAAGTGGTGATTAACGGTAAGGTGATTGGTCCTGTTCACGCGCTGCAGTTTATCGAGCTGCAGGCTAAAGCCAGAGTGACCGGTGATGTGAGTTACAAGTCACTGGAAATGCATACTGGTTCCGTGGTCGAAGGCAAGCTTATCTATCTGGGTGATGCAGCAACTGTGTCAACCGTCGATACATTGATAGGCGTTAAGGAATAAACAAGGATTGACCGGCCGGAGTGGTGGCCGGATAATGAATTCATTGAAGAATTAAGGAGTTAAATATGAGTACAGTAACAGAAATGCCAAGTCCCCTGGTTTTCACGGAAAATGCGGCACAAAAGGTGAAAGAGCTGATTGATGAAGAAGGTACGCCAGACCTTAAGTTGCGTGTGTTCGTCAGCGGCGGTGGCTGTTCCGGTTTTCAATATGGGTTCACATTTGAAGAAGAAGTGAATGAAGATGATACCCAAGTAGAGCGTAATGGCGTCAGCTTGCTGATTGACCCCATGAGCCTGCAGTATCTTATGGGTGCAGAAATCGATTATCAGGATAGCCTGCAGGGCTCCCAGTTCGTGATTCGCAATCCAAATGCTACCAGCACTTGCGGTTGCGGCTCATCATTCTCAGCTTGAGATGATCCTAATCAAATAAAAAGGGGCTTAAAGCCCCTTTTTATTTGATTATATTCCCTGATTTAACTAGCGCTGATTGATAGGCACAAAATCACGTCTGGCAGGGCCAGTATACAATTGCCGTGGACGGCCGATTCTTGATTCGCTGTCTGAAATCATCTCATTCCATTGTGCGACCCAGCCAGCGGTTCTTGCCATTGCAAAGATGGCTGTGAACATGGAGTTGGGAATTCCCATCGCGCGCATGACGATGCCGGAATAGAAATCTACATTCGGGTAGAGTTTCCGGCTGACGAAGTATTCATCTTCCAGTGCAATTTGTTCAAGTTTGATGGCTAGTTTGAACATGGGGTCATTGTGTAGGCCCAGTTCGTCCAGTACCTGATGGCAGGTTTGGCGCATGATGGCTGCGCGGGGATCCATATTTTTGTATACACGATGGCCAAAACCCATCAAACGGAAAGAGTCTGATTTGTCTTTGGCACGGTTGATGAATTCACCGATACGGTTCACATCGCCAATTTCTTCAAGCATCTTCAGAGTGGCTTCATTGGCACCGCCGTGAGCAGGGCCCCATAGCGATGCTATGCCAGATGCCACGCAAGCAAAGGGGTTGGCGCCACTGGAGCCGGCAAGCCTGACGGTAGAAGTCGAAGCGTTCTGCTCATGATCGGCGTGCAGGATCAGGATGCGCTCGAAAGCTTTGGCCAGAATCGGATTGGGCTTGTATTCTTCGCACGGCGTGGCGAACATCATATGCATGAAGTTTTCCGCAAAATTGAACCTGTTTTGCGGATACATAAAGGGTTCGCCAATATTATATTTATAGCTCCAGGCCGCGATGGTCGGTACCTTGGCTAACAAACGGCAGGCGGACACCTCGCGGTTCTTGGGGTCATGTATGTCCATCGAATCGTGATAGAAGGCTGACATTGAGCCTACGACCCCGACCATGACAGCCATGGGGTGAGCATCACGCCTGAAACCACGGAATATGTTGGTGAGTTGATCGTGCACCATGGTGTGTTGCGTGATTTTGTCAGTAAAACGTTTCTTCTCTTCTGCGTTTGGCAATTCGCCGTACATTAAAAGATAGGAAACCTCGAGGAAATCACAGTGATCGGCCAGTTGCTCGATTGGATATCCACGGTAATAAAGCAGGCCTCCATCACCATCGATGTAAGTGATTTCAGAATGACATGAGGCGGTGGATAGAAATCCCGGGTCGTAGGTAAATACGCCATGCTTGCCGAGGTTTCGTATATCAATGACATCCGGTCCCAGATTGCCCGCAAGCATGGGCAACTCAATAGGCGGCGAGCCATTGTCAAATGTCAGTGTAACTTTGGTTGGTTTCATAAATAATTTCAATCTAATTCAAAACTGGCAAGGCACGGATCAACAAGCATAAATCGCACCTAAAATTCTTGGGCCTTTAGCCCCGGTCACCGCTGGTAAATTACCCGGTTTGTGCTGCAAGCATTGTCGTGCAAGCCAGGCAAAGGCCGCACCTTCAACACTATTTACTGAAATACCCAAGGCATCCGAAAGCGCAATTTTCACAGGCTGCAGCAAATCACGCAAGCGTGCAATTAAAGCCAGGTTATACGTACCACCCCCGCAGAGATATAATTCTTCCGCATCCGGGCAATGCTGCTGGATGGCATCAGCTATGCTCTGTGCTGTCAGTTCCAGCAGTGTACGTTGTATATCGGCAGGCGAATCATCTGCGTTGATGTGTTCCATCAGCCAGGAGAGACTGAATAGATCTCGACCTGTACTTTTTGGCGGTGCAAGTGTAAAGAATGGTTCGCTTAGCAGATCTTGCAGCAGGGACGGGATCACTTTGCCGCTGGCAGCCCAATCACCATTTTCATCATAGGCTTGCCCCTTGATTTTCTCTGACCAGGCATCCATCAACATATTGCCGGGCCCGGAATCGAAGCCCGTAACTTCTCCGTTTACTGGCAGATAAGACAGATTTGCTATGCCGCCAATGTTGAGCACAACACGATTGATGGTTTGATGCTGAAAAACCGATCGATGGAAGGCGGGAACGAGAGGGGCTCCCTGGCCGCCGGCAGCGATGTCGCGATTACGGAAATCAGCAACAACGGTGATCTCGGTTAATTCTGCCAATAATGCGGGATTGCATATCTGTAAAGTGAATCCCAGTTCTGGCCTATGCCGGATGGTTTGCCCGTGACAGCCTATGGCCGCAATCTCGGAACTTTTTTTGGAGCATTTCTCCAGCAGGCGCTGTATGGTATCTGCATACAGGTGAGTGAGGGTGTTGGCGGCAATTGCGGCCCGTTCCAGTTCATTCTCGGAAGTATGGTGCAAATTCATCAACTCTTGCCTGAGATCTGGCTTGAAAGGGCTAAATTGCGTTTGAATTACCCGGCAGTTCGTTTCCTTGATTTCAAGCAAAACGGCATCAACGCCATCAAGGCTTGTGCCAGACATCAAGCCTATGTATAACTCGCCAGTCACCGTAAGTTAATGACAGCTTGCTGTCTGGTTCCAATTACTCAAGCGATGCAAGCGCGCTTGAGCTTAACAGATTCAATTGAGCAACAAGAGGAGCGCTTGTAGTAAAGAAGTGAGCACGGTACTTGTGTGCTATTGGCGCCGCCGTTGGCAGGGCAACTTTCATAGGATCGACGTGCCTGCCATTTAACAGCAATTCATAGTGTAGATGCGGCCCGGTTGCCAGGCCGGTCTTGCCAACATAACCAATGATTTGCCCTTGAGATACTTTCTGCCCTTTGCGCAAATTTGGTGAAAAGCGTGACAAATGGCCGTAAAGTGTACTCATGTTGTTCTGGTGCTTAAGAATGATGGCATTGCCGTAACCCCCCTTAACGCCAACAAAGTTGATTACGCCATCTGATGAAGCCTTGATTCTTGTGCCTGTGGGTGCGGCAAAATCAACACCCTTGTGCGCACGCATTTTTTGCAGCACGGGATGAAAACGGCCCATGCTGAACCCTGAGCTGATACGTGAGAATTCAAGTGGGGAGCGCAGGAAGGATTTGTGCAGGCTTTTGCCTTCAGGCGTGTAGTAGTTCACCTGGCCGTCTGGATTACGGTACATCACGGCACGGTGTGTTTTGCCCTGATTGGTGAATTCAGCGGCTAATACCAGACCAGTCTTGACCAGTTGGCCGGTTTTGTATTGAGACTCATAAACGACATTGAAGCGGTCGCCTTTGCGTAAATCGGTATGAAAATCAATTTCGCTGGAAAAAATTTCAGCCATTTGAATGGCAATTTGGTCGGGAATGTTGGCACCATCCGTGGCTGCAAACAGAGAACTGGTGATTTCAGCAGATTTCAGTGTGGGTAATGTTTCCAGCGCAGGCTCGGATTGGTAGGCGTGATAACCGTCACTGGTGCGTTCCACAATCAGTGTATTGGCGGCATCGATTTCATATTCGAGTTTCAGCAGTTCGCCAAGTTGGTTGGTTTCGGCGCTGATGGTGCGGCCTGGTCTCAGTTGGCTCGACAGTGCCGAGGCGTCCGGGTGATGCCGCAGAAAGCTGGAGGCTTCTTGATTGCTGATATTCAGTCGGTTCAGTACGCTGGAGAGCGTGTCGTCACGCCGCACTTGATCCATCTGCCAATAGGATTCCGCCTCAAGGCCATTTTCGGTCTGCAGGGCGATTGTTTCATCGGGAGTTGCTTGCGGGAGTGAGATTTCTTCAATGACTGTAGCGATTTCCACATTCTGTATTGCAGTTTGTGGTGCTATCGCAAACGCAGCAAAGATGCCAAACAGCGGTAAACTGGATAGCGCTAGTAACCAGCGCAGCCTAAGCTTACGCTCTTTAAAATTGGGTTTTTGCGCTAAGATATTGGTTTTGCTTGTAAGCATGAGCAATCTCTAATTACTGGTTTCGGCCGTCGATGGTAACAGAAAAGCTTAAAGTGTTGAACACATAGGCTAAAAGTTGGTGAAAAGGGTTTTGATGACAGAACAGGATATAGCAGAAAATCTGGCCGTGATTAAACGCGGTTGTGATGAATTGCTGATAGAACAAGAGTTGGTGGAGAAGCTTAAAAAAGGTCAGCCTTTACGCGTCAAGGCGGGCTTTGATCCGACCGCGCCGGATTTGCACCTCGGGCATACGGTGTTATTGAACAAGCTGCGCCAGTTTCAGGATCTGGGACACCATGTCCTGTTCCTGATCGGTGATTTTACCGGCATGATTGGCGATCCCACTGGAAAAAGCGTGACGCGTCCACCTTTGACGGAAGCGCAGGTGCAGGAAAATGCTAAATCCTACGCTACGCAGGTGTTCAAGATACTCAAACCGGAACAGACCGAGGTTGTGTTCAATTCCACTTGGCTGAATCAGCTGGGAGCGGCTGGCATGTTGAAACTGGCCGCCAGTTACACGGTGGCCCGCATGCTGGAACGCGATGATTTCACCAAGCGCTACAAAGCCAATCAGCCGATAGCCATCCATGAGTTCCTCTATCCCTTGTTGCAGGGATATGACTCGGTAGCCTTGAAAGCAGACGTTGAATTGGGCGGCACTGACCAGAAATTCAATTTGCTGATGGGGCGCGAGTTGCAGAAGCAGGCCGGGCAAAGTCAGCAGTGTGTGTTGACCATGCCTTTGCTTGAGGGGCTGGATGGCGTCAACAAGATGTCCAAGTCGCTGGGTAATTATATTGGTGTGGCTGAGCCGGCTAATACGATATTCAGCAAGATCATGTCGATTTCCGATGAACTCATGTGGCGTTATATAGAGTTACTGTCGTTCGAGTCGATGCAGACTATTAATGCCTGGAAGCAGTCTGTCGCTGATGGCGCCAACCCAAGAGATATAAAAGTGCGCTTTGCGCAGGAGATTGTCGCGCGTTTCCATTCGACGCAGGCAGCAGAGTCTGCGCTGGAGGATTTCGTCAATCGCTCCAAGGGCGGCATTCCGGATGAGGTGCCAGAAGTTGCATTATCTATAGAAGGCGACTCAATAGGTGTGGCGCAAATGCTCAAGCAGGCGAACCTGGTAGCAAGCACCTCTGAAGCTTTCCGGGCTATTGAGCAAGGTGGCATCAAGCTGGATGGCGAAAGGGTGGCGGACAAGGCTCTCGCCCTGAACAAGGGCGTGACGGTGGTGGCGCAGGTAGGCAAGCGTAAATTCGCCCGCATCTCGCTAAATTGAGTCAAATGTAATTTCTTTGTAAAAAAGTTCAAATCGCTATTGACCCAATATTATTGTTCTGTAGAATGCCGCCTTCGCTTCAACAACAAAGCGGGCAGCGGCAAGACGGGAAATAAAAAGTTGCATCTTCCCCTTGACCGATTCAGCAGTGTCTGTATAATGCGCCCCTCTCGTTGCTGATGTGACGAAGCAAAAGTAGTAAGCAGTACCCGCTCTTTAAAAACCTGAACAATCGATAAGTGTGAGTGCTTGTAGATGAGGCAATCACCTGATGGTCTGGTTTGGCTTAGGCTGAATTGGATTGCAGA
>PHCD01000240.1 GCA_002842135.1 Betaproteobacteria bacterium HGW-Betaproteobacteria-8
ATAAAGCCGCCTGCGTCCTTCTGGTCGTAGGCACCGGCATCGTCCTCGAACGTGGCGATGGTCGGATCAAACAGCGAATCGGTCTTGCTGTCACGACCGACCACAATGACGTTGCCCTTGTATAGCTTGAGGCGCACGAAACCGTTGACGGTTTTCTGCGTATGGTCGATCAATGTCTGCAATGCGATACGCTCAGGACTCCACCAGTAGCCGTTGTAGATCAGGCTGGCATAGCGCGGCATCAGGTCATCCTTCAAATGCGCGACTTCACGGTCCAGCGTCAACGATTCAATGGCACGGTGGCCCTTCAGCATGATGGTGCCGCCCGGGGTTTCATAACAGCCGCGTGATTTCATGCCTACATAGCGGTTTTCCACCAAGTCGAGGCGACCGATGCCGTGCTTGCCGCCCAATCTGTTCAGTTCTGCCAACAGTTCGTGCGGCACCATCTTCTTGCCATTGAGCGCGACCGGGTCGCCGTGTGCATACTCTATATCCAGATACTCGGCGGCATCCGGTGCCTTTTCCGGGCTCACCGTCCAGCGCCACATGTCCTCTTCCGCTTCAGCGGCTGGGTTTTCCAGATGACGACCTTCGTAGGAAATATGCAGCAGATTGGCGTCCATGGAATACGGACTGCCGCCCTGCTTGTGCTTCATCTCGACCGGAATGCCATGCTTTTCGGCATAGGCCAGCAGCTTCTCGCGGGAGAGCAGATCCCATTCACGCCACGGCGCGATGACCTTGATGTTCGGGTTGAGCGCATAGGCGCCCAGTTCAAAGCGCACCTGATCGTTGCCCTTGCCGGTAGCACCGTGAGAGATAGCATCGGCCTTGGTTTCGTTAGCGATTTCAATCAGGCGTTTGGCAATCAACGGACGGGCAATGGACGTCCCCAGCAGGTATTCGCCTTCATAGACAGTATTGGCGCGGAACATCGGAAACACGAAGTCGCGCACGAACTCTTCACGCAGGTCGTCAATGTAGATTTCCTTGATACCGAATTTCTTTGCCTTCTCGCGTGCCGGCTCCAGTTCCTCGCCCTGACCTACGTCGGCGGTAAAGGTCACCACTTCACACTGATAGGTATCTTGCAGCCATTTGAGAATAACGGAGGTATCCAGACCGCCGGAATAGGCGAGTACGACTTTTTTGATTTCGCTCATATTTTTCCTAAATAACAATTTTTAGCCACAG
>PHCD01000070.1 GCA_002842135.1 Betaproteobacteria bacterium HGW-Betaproteobacteria-8
ATGCTCAACCTGGCCTTGTGGCTGAAGCGCAACAATTTCAAGCTGGATCAGGTGCAGACCTTTACGCCGACACCGATGGCGATGGCCACGGCCATGTATCACTCGGGCAAAAACCCGCTGCGCAAGGTCACGGACAGCAGCGAAGAAGTGCCGATTCCGCGGGCAGGGGGCGTGCGCCGCCTTCACAAGGCGTTCATCCGCTATCACGACCCCAATAACTGGCCCATGTTGCGTGAGGCGCTGAAACGCATGGGGCGCGAAGACCTGATCGGTAGCGGCAAGAAGCATCTGGTGCCGGCTTGGCAACCGCTTGCTGTGAAGCCGGTGGCAATAAAACCGTCCGCAGCGAAACCTGCGGCGGCCAGTGCGCGTGTAAAAAAACCGTTCGGCCAGATAAATTCCGGCGGCGGCAGAACCAGAAACACAAAAGCTGTGTCGAAAAAGTCGAATCGACCCACTCACAACAAATAGGAATCGCCATGCGTGCTTCTTCTTATGCGTTTGCCGGCCTCGTTCGAGGCCTTTTTTTCGTATTGCTGCTCGGTTTCATGGCGGCTGCCCAGGCTCAGGACAAGGGCCTGCTATGGAAGCTGGAGGCACCGGGTGGCAAGACCAGCTACCTGTTCGGCACCATGCATTCGGATGACCGGCGTGTCACCGACTTTCCGCCTGCGGTCATGCAGGCCTTGCTCGATAGCGAGTTGTTCCTGATGGAATTGCAGCCGCCGCAGGACCCGTCGGTCTACCTGATGAAAGAGGGCCGGCTCGACCACATGCTGACCGAGCAGGAATTCGTCGAGGTGATCAAGCTGGCCGATTTCCATTCCATGCATACCGATATCGCGACGACCATGAAACCGTGGCTGCTGGCGGTCATCTTCGATCTGCCCAAGCCGCAGTCGCCCTATACACTGGATGCGATGCTGATGTCGCTGGCGCAGAGCCGTTCCAAGCCGATCCGTGCGCTGGAGACGATAGAAGAGCACTTTACGGTGCTCGACAGTTTCAGCATCGAGGATCAGCTGGTGATGCTGCGCAGCGTATTGAAGCGCACGCCGGAACAGCGCGAGCGCAATTTTGAGGAACTGGTGAAGACTTATCTGTCAGGTGATCTGGATAAGATCATCGAGGTCAACGCGCGCCAGAGCGGCGAACAATTGCCACCGGAACTCTGGGGGCGCGTTTTGCAGAAGTTGCTGGATGAGCGCAATGTGCGGATGGCGGAGCGCATACAGCAACAGGCGGCCGAGCGCAGCGTCTTCATTGCGGTCGGCGCCGCCCATCTGCCAGGCAAGGGTGGTTTGCTGGCGCGTTTGCGCAGCGCCGGCTATCAGGTCAGCCCGGTGAACTAGCGCTGTTGTTTGTCTGTATCGCGGCCTGATTCGCAAGCTTCAGGATATGGGCAGCAAAATCCGGGTCTTCCCCCTGCAACAATCTCGGCAGCAGCCGGCGGAAATCCTCGCGTTCGCACCATTCGCGCATGAAGTCCTCCCATGACAGCCAGCGTCTTTGTTGCTTGCGCGTCATCTTCTCGTCATAGCTCAGCAGGTAGGCACGTTCAAACAGGGAAATGAGTATCTCGTAGATGACCAGCACGCGTTCCTGCTGCTCTTCGGTCAGGTCCTGTGTCATGGTTTGCGAGCGCAGCTTGAGGTCGGGGTTGGCCATCACCAGCTTGAGAAAATCGGTGTAGTCGGCGGTCAGCAACTGGTAGACCTCTTCGTCCTCGTTCTCGCGCTCCTTGCGCTGCTCGACGATGAAGGCAAAGATCGCCATCGGCAGGCCGAAGACCGTGACGATATAACTTAGCAGTTCCCAGGATTCGAGATTCATGCCATTACGATACCAGTTTTAAACCAATAATCGAACCGATCAACAGCACAAGGAACACCAGACGCCAGGTCGTGGCCGGATCGCCGAACCAGAGGATGCCGACCAGCGCCGTGCCGAAGGCGCCGATACCGGTCCAGACGGCATAGGCCGTCCCCATCGGAATCACGGCGGTGGCCTTGGTCAGCAGCCAGAAACTGATGACGGCGCAGACCAGGAAACCGGCGGAAGGCCAGAAGCGGCTGAAGCCCTCCGATAGCTTGAGGAACGTGGTGAAACCGATCTCGAACAGACCGGCCAGTACGAGCAATGTCCAGGCCATGTTGTCCTGCTATTTTCTGACGTGACGGCCGGCTTCGTAGTCGACCGGGTCACTGGATTGATCGACATAGATCAGTTTGTCGGTGTCGAAGCCGAGATGTCTGGCCTGCGCGATCAGTTCCTGTTTGACCGGGTAGGAGAGCTGCGGCGTGCGGGCCAGTATCCAAAGGTAGGAACGGTCGGGGCCGGCGACCAGCGAATAATTGTAGTAGACCTTGTCCAGCGCGATGATGTTGTAGCCGCCGTAGAACGGGCCGAAGAAAGACACCTTGAGTTTGCCGACATCTGGCCCTTCGACGAAATAGGCCTTGCCTTCCGCTTCCTTCCATTCCTGCTTTTCCGTATCAAAGCCGCGGTTGATGACCTTGATGCCGCCATCCTCGCGTTTGCTGTAGGTGGCGGTGACGCGTTCGAGACCGCGCTCAAAGGAGTGGTCGAGCCTGGCAATCTCGTACCAGGTGCCGAGGTACTTGTCGGCTTCGAAGCCGCTTACCGGTTCTACCCCGTCCGGCGTATAACTGCAGGCGGAAAGGAACAGGGCAAAAACAAGCAGCAGTCTGGTTTTCATGGTCGGTCTTGTGATGATGGGGTTTTACTCAGACGCGTGAGGAACCGGTCCAGTTCCGCAGCGAATGCCTGGCGGTCGCTCTGGCTGAAGGAAGACGGCCCGGAGATGTCGACACCACTACCGCGCAGCTCTTCCATGAAATTGCGCATGGCAAGGCGCTCCTGGATGTTACTCGTGCTGTAGAACTCGCCACGCGGATTCAGCGCATGCCCGCCTTTGGCAATTACCTGCGCCGCCAGCGGGATATCGGCAGTAATCACCAGATCGCCCGGTTTTATCTGCTTGACGATTTCATCGTCCGCGACATCGAAGCCACCCGGCACCTGCATTGCTCGCAGCCAGGGCGAGGGCGGCACGCGCAACAGCTTGTTGGCAACCAGGATGGTTTCAATCTGTGTGCGCTCAGCCGCCCTGAACAGTATCTCCTTGATGACGACCGGGCAGGCGTCTGCGTCGACCCATATTTTAAGCTTATCGCTCAAGTGCTAGCGCCCGCGATTGCCGCCTCTGTGTACTGGTTTTGGCGCAAACAGTGCCGGCTGCGGCATGGCTTGGTGGCGGGCCGCCTCCGACATGTGTTTGTTGCCTCCGTTTGGCTTGCTGGCGTTTTGTTTCTGAGGCTGGGCGTTTGCTCTGTTGCCGGCCTGATCGTCACTCCTGGATGCGCTACGCGCTTGATTGTGGTTCAGAGCGCGATTCTGGTCACGACCGCGGCCATTCGGCTGGCGACGTTGTTCCTGACCGCCAGCGTTGCTGCGTTGTCCCTGGCCTTGCGGGCGGCGTTGCTGCGGCCTTGGTGGCCGTGGCGCTTCCGGCTCGACTTTGCTTGGTGCGACAAAACCTTCGACTTCCACGCGGGGAATCTCGCGCTTGATCAGGCGCTCGATGCCTTTCAGCAGTTTGATCTCTTCATGATCGACCAGTGATACGGCAGCGCCTGTACTGCCAGCACGGCCGGTGCGGCCGATACGGTGTACATAATCTTCCGCTACATTGGGCAGTTCGAAATTCACGACCTGCGGCAGTTGGTCGATATCCAGGCCGCGGGCAGCGATATCGGTCGCTACCAGCACGCGCATGCTGCCATCCTTGAACTGTGCAAGCGCTTTGGTGCGTGCGCCCTGGCTCTTGTTACCGTGGATCGCGGCGGCTTCAATACCATCCTTTACCAGTTTTTCGGCAAGGCGGTTGGCGCCGTGCTTGGTGCGGGTGAACACCAGCACCTGTTTCCAGTCATGGTGTTTGATCAAATGGCTCATGAGGTCGCGCTTGTGGCTCTGGTTGACCAGATGTACGGTTTGCTCGACCAGTTCCGAAGCGGTATTGCGGCGGGCCACTTCGACGAAGCCCGGATTGTTCAGCAGGCCATCGGCCAGTTCCTTGATCTCGTCCGAGAAGGTGGCGGAGAACAGCAGGTTCTGCCGTTGTTTCGGCAGCAAGGCCAATATCTTCTTGATATCGCGGATGAAACCCATGTCCAGCATGCGGTCGGCTTCATCCAGCACCAGGATTTCGATCGCCGACAGGTCAATAGTCTTTTGTCCGACGTGGTCGAGCAGACGGCCCGGCGTGGCGACCAGAATATCCAGCGGTTTTTTCAGACGCGTGATTTGCGGGTTGATATTGACGCCGCCGAACATGACCATGGATTTCAGCGGCAGATATTTGCCGTAGGTCTGTACCGATTCTTCAACCTGGGCAGCCAGTTCGCGTGTAGGTGTCAGGATCAGGCAGCGCGGTTGACCGGCTTTGTTGGTTGTGGGTTTGTTGTGCAACAGATGTAGCAAAGGCAGGGTGAAACCTGCAGTTTTGCCGGTACCGGTCTGTGCGCCTGCGAGCAGGTCGCCGCCGCTCAGTACTTGCGGAATGGCCTTGGCCTGGATCGGGGTGGGTGTGGTGTAACCAGCGTCATTGATGGCACGCATGATCGGCTCGGCCAGGTTCAAACTGGCAAAAGTAACTTCTGTAGTCAATGTGTAAACTCCCAAAGGGTTTTATAAGCCAGCCTTATGCTCAGCAAGCAAAACCAATCGAGGCAAACAAATAAGGGATCTGTATGATCAGGAATAATAGATCGAAAAGATCGGATAAGAAAAAATGACCGCTACGCTGATTGGTATGGCGCAGGGAATCTGCATTATACGGAGATAAATGCGGAAAGCCAGAACAATAGGGTTTATTTTCATGCTGACCGTGATGGCAGCTGACGGGTTTGTTAACGTTTGCTTACAATTCAGTTGGGGACTGAAATATTTTAATTACATCATTGGCTTAGAATCGCATTCAATTGTTCATCTCCCCTTGTGACAATTTGTACGCTTCTCCAAGCGAACCCCTTGAACCGCCCGCCTTGGGCGGTTTCTTTTTTTCAGCCAGGCGTTCTCCCGGATATTATTTGTTGTCCTGGTTGGACATCCAGGCAAACAGTGATGAACGCATGGCTTCTTCTACCGACATGTTGACTGGTTGCAGCCATTCCCTTGGTACGAAAATGGTGTAACCGCCGATCATGTAGCCCATCGGCAGGTAAACCGCGACGCGATCGCCATGCATGAAGCCTTCAGGCAAGCCTGCCAGGTTCTGTCGCGTTACCAGCCCGACTATTTCCAGATCCTGTCCCGGTAGCCTGAGAATCACGACCTGATGTGACGGGCCCTGTTTATTCGGGGCAAAGTATTCCGCAAAACTTTTCAATGAGGAATAAACACTTTTGATAACCGGCAGGCTGGTGAACGGTATTTCCAATAGGGAAAGAAACTTGAGTGCGCGTTCATGGGAGATGATGAAACCAAGCAGCACGATCCCGCCTATGCCGAGGGCCAGGCCGAGGCCGGGAATATAGAAGTCGCCGATAATCGGACGTACCCACCACATGGCAATGCCTTCCATCCAACTCAGAAACAGATAGAGCAGGTAGATGGTCAGGCCCAGAGGCAGGGCTGCCAGTAATCCCCTAAAAAAATATTGATAGATCAGTTTCATGTACTGCAAGCTCCCAAAGGATGGCCGTGGCCGGTATATTCTAAATCATCGATGACGCCGTTGATATTGAATGATTTTTTCATCAGGCGTTCGATGTTTTTTCAGCTGCATTCAGTTGACTGAGTTCACTCTCAGTAAGCCAGCGCCATTCGCCAGCTGCCAGATCGGCCGGCAAATCCAGCTCTCCGATACTAATGCGTTTCAGGTATTCCACCCGGTTGCTGACGGTCGCCATCATGCGTTTCACCTGGTGATACTTGCCTTCAGCCAATGTCAGGTGAATGATTTTTTCGCTCACTTGTGTGCAGGCCAACGCTGAGATAGGGGATGGCTCAGCGACCAGTTGCACGCCATCCATCAATGCTTTGATCTGGGTTTCGTCAATGCCATGCTTGGCAGTAACTTCATAGACCTTGGGCACTTTCCACTTGGGTGAACTCATGCGATGAATGAACTGGCCATCATCCGAAAGCAGGATCAAGCCGGTAGTGTCTTCATCCAGTCGTCCGATACACTGTACGCCGCGTGCAACCAGCGGATAGGGTAAGAGACTGTAGATGGTGGGGTGGTGTTGCGTCTTGTGCGAGCATTCGTAGTTTGCAGGCTTGTTAAGCATCAGGTAGGCCCGCTCATGATATTGCCAGGCTTCGCCTCGTACCGAGAAAGCCAGGTGCTTCGTTTCGAATTCAGCGAACGGGTCGTCACAGACTTCACCATTCACACAGATTTCGCCGTGCCTCACCATGATGCGACAGGCTTTGCGTGACCCGAATCCTTGCGCATGCAGCATGCGCTCCAGTTGCATACGCATTATGGCGCCGTGGCAATACCGGCATCGCACTTGGCTTTGATCCACTTGCCGCTGATGTCGGAGCTCTGGTCTATGGGCTGGCCTTCCTTGGTGACGCCCTTCAATGTCCATTTGCCCTTGTAGCTGGTGTCGCTGGCGACAGTCATCTCAAAACGCCCCTGGGCTTTCATGTCGCCTGTACATATCATGTCGCCACTGACCGATTTTCCCGAGTTCTTGTAGTTCTGGATGGTGCATTGATCATTCGGGTTGGACGAGGTGTCTATGGGTTTTTTCAGTGACGCCTGTTCCGGGGTGATGCATTGTTGAAAGATGTTGGGCTTGCCGTTAAGCATGGGCATCTCGATGCCTAGCTGTTTCATCTGGGCAAGTTGCTCAGGGCTGATCTCAGGCATGCCTGCCATTTGCATGGCGACAGTCATCTCCCACTGACCTGGCTTAAGTTGTGCGCCAGCTGCAACTGCGAGGCTGGAACTGGCGAGGACTGCGAATAACAAAACCGGACGTAATTTCATTTGAGATCCTTTCCATGGAATGCTTTTGGGAACTGCTTTTTTGCACTTCGGAAACAGCTTGCCTACAAGTAGCTGGGAAATAGTGCGGAATACCCGGATTCTACCATTGCCAACCTGATATTAAATAAGTGCTGAGTTTGGCAATGTGAAGCCAGTCAAATAATTTACTGCCCGCGAGCCGGACAGCCAAGTTAAAATCGCACTAAATTCAGGTAACTTCAAATATGGCCTATCAACACATCAGCTCGCGCGACAACCCTTTATTCAAACAGCTTAAGGCCTTGAGTACTTCAGCGCGTGAACGGCGTGCGGCCGGCAAGATATTGCTGGATGGCGCGCATCTGCTGGAGGCTTACCTGGAAACCTTCGGCGAACCGGAGTTATTGATCGTTTCTGACGGGGAAGTTGCGCTTGATGTCATGAACCTGCTGGATCGCCTGGCGGATATCAGAACCATTACCATGCCCGCCTCCATGTTTGCTGCTATCTCACCAGTGACCACGCCTACCGGTATTCTGGCACTGGTGAAGACGCCTGCGCTTGTCCCGCCTGAGCATCCGCGTTTTGCGTTGATGCTGGAGAGCATCCAGGACCCGGGCAATCTTGGCAGTTTGTTGCGCAATGCCGCTGCGGCAGGCGTGGAAGTGGTCTATCTGTCCGAAGGCTGTACCGAAGCATGGTCGCCAAAAGCGCTACGTGGCGGGCAGGGTGCGCATTTTGCGCTGCCCATCTTGGAGCAGGTGGATTTAGCTGAACTGGTCAGGCAGTTCGAGGGCGAGACCCTGGCTACTACCATGCATGGTAAATCCCTCTATGAACAGGATTTGTCGGGCGCTGTGGCATTCATTATTGGCAATGAAGGGGCAGGGCTAAGTCAGGCAGTGATAGATGCGGCATCCAGGCAAGTCACGATACCGATGCCGGGAAAGGTCGAGTCGCTTAACGCAGCCGCTGCCGCTGCAGTTTGTCTGTTTGAACGGGTGCGGCAAATGCGGCATTCATAGAATTATTGTGGTGGCGCACGTTTTTTGCGGTTTCTTGCCATGCGCTCCTTACGAAATGTGCTGCGCAGATGCCAGATGGCATGAGTCAGGCCATAAGCGAGAATCGAGCCAACTATTGCCATAATGATGATGCCGATGATGAACGGCAAGCCGGCATCACGCAGAAAGGTGATGGCGCCATCTATCCAGCCCAGCCAGCCGCTATTGGTGACGACATCTTCAGGGTTGATCGCTACCGAATCGGCGACCAGGTCGGCATGTTTCGATGTTGTACCTTCCCCCGTGACGAACAGGCCGATCTTGTATGCCAGCCAATAAACTGCCGGAAAAGTGAATGGGTTGGTGACCAGGGTGCTGGCCGCCGCGATGGCCAGATTTGCACGAAAAAAGATGGCCGTGATGACGGCAAAGATGATTTGACCAAATGGAATCAGGAAGCCAAAGAATACGCCGATAGCGGCACCTCTGGCAGTGGCGTAACGTTCAAGCCGCCACAGACGCCGGTCATGAAGATGTTCGCTGAATGGGGCGAGCCAGCGAGACTCAATGATTTGTTTGCGCTTCGGTATCCAGCGCGAAAAGTTGAATGGCATTAATTCAGTAACCGGTGGTTGTGCTTCAGTGGCGACTGTTTGTGCCCGGTACCATGATCTCGCTAACAAACAACTGTTCAGAATCGACCTTGTCGAATCTGTAATGCTGGTTGCAGAAATCACAATGTACTTCCACTTCGCCACGCTCCTCGATAATACTTTGTATTTCTTCTTTGCCCATCATTCTGAGCATGTTGCTCACATTATCACGAGAGCAGGTACAAAGGAACCGTACTGCCTGGCCTTCGTAAAGCCGCACCTCTTCCTCGTGGAACAGCCGGTGCAGCAACTCTTCAGTGGACAATTCCAGTAGCTCCTGGTTCTGCACGGTTTCTGCCAGCAGATTGGTTCTGTTCCATGCGTCAATATCGGTTTCTACCTGATCCGGCAGTTTTTGCAGGAGCATGCCCGCCGCGCTATGGCCATTGCAGGCTAGCCAGATGCTGGTTTCTATCTGCTCCGAGCGGCGCATGTAGTTTTCCAG
>PHCD01000241.1 GCA_002842135.1 Betaproteobacteria bacterium HGW-Betaproteobacteria-8
GGGCCGGTAGGCACTACATCGGTGTGACCGGCAAATACCAGTAGCGGCCCGCTATCCCCACGGCGTGCGTAAAAATTATCGACATCGCCGAAACGCATGCGCTCCACTTTGAAGCCCAGGGGTTCCAGACGATTGATCATGACTTCCTGACAACCGGCATCCTCTGGTGTGTTCGAACGGCGGGCAATCAGGTCTTTGGCGAGTTCCAGTGTTTTTGACATGTTAAAGCAGCTTTCCGTAGGTGGATTCATCGAAGCCCAGGCAGATCAGCGTGCCATCCTTGATCAGTACGGGCCGCTTGATGACCGAGGTTTTTTCCATCATCAACTTGATGGCGGACGCATTGTCGATAATGCCAGATTTGGTTTGATCATCCAGGCCGCGCCAAGTCATGCCGGCGCGATTGACGAGCTTTTCCCAGGTCGCCTGTTCGAGCCAGCCTTCAAGCGTGGCAGCATCGATGCCCTGTTTCTTGAAATCATGGAATTCATACGGGATGCCGTGTTCGTCCAGCCAGATTCTGGCTTTTTTCACTGTGTTGCAATTGGGGATGCCGTAAAGTTTCATTGGGTGTCAGCGTTAGATTGCAATTCGGCATTCTAACAGTTCGCACTGAGGCGATAAACTTAAAGGCGAGTGTTGGGCAGGGCGATTCCCGGTAATGTTATTGCATGGCGGATATCTGTTTGACCAGTTGCGGCAGGCGGCTTTCGGGTACTGGGCGTCCGAACAGATGTCCTTGTAATTGATCGCAGTTGAGTTCGGTTAGCGCCTGACGTTCGGCCTCGGTTTCGACCCCTTGTGCGATGATTGAAAGCTCCAGCGCATGGGCGAAGCGAATCAAAGCGTCAGCAATGTTATAGGACTTTTTGTCTTTGGTGATCTTGTTGGTGATGGATTGATCCAGCTTGAGCTGGCTGATTTTAAGTTTGCGTAAGGCGGAGATGCTGGAATCCCCGATGCCGAAGTGATCCATCGCAACATCTATACCGGCATTGTGGAATTCTTCGAGCCTTGCGTTGAAAGGCTCCTGGCTGGCGAGTCCGTTTACCTCACGTACTTCGAACATCAGGCAAGAATTGGGCAATTCGAAGCGCTTGAGTATTTGCAGGACATTGTTTACCAAATCAGTGTTGCGGAACTGTTGGGTGGAGAGGTTGATGGAAATCTGCAGATGTATGCCCTTGCTGCGCA
>PHCD01000242.1 GCA_002842135.1 Betaproteobacteria bacterium HGW-Betaproteobacteria-8
GTGCATTCGGCCAAAGGCCTGGAATTCAAAACCGTATTTATCAGCGGTCTGGAGGAAGGCCTGTTCCCGCACGAACAGAGCATGTACGAAGCCAGCGGCCTGGAAGAGGAACGGCGCTTGATGTACGTCGCCGTCACCCGGGCAAGACAGCGGCTCTACCTGAGCCATGCGCAAAGCCGCATGCTGCATGGGCAAGTACGTTACGGTATCCCTTCGCGCTTTCTCGACGAGATTCCGGAAGAACTGCTCAAGCGCCTCAACGCAACGGCCAGTCCGAGCAGGATGGCACAAGCCGATGCCTATCAGAACCACACGCCAGCCCCCAGCCAGAAAGATGCCCTGCCCTGGAAGATCGGTCAGTCCGTGGCACACAGCAAATTCGGTCAGGGCGTGGTCGTGAGTTACGAGGGCAACAGCAACGACTTGCGCGTACAGGTCAATTTCGGCCGTGAAGGCCTGAAGTGGCTGGCGCTGGAATACGCCAAACTGGAGAAAATCTAGCCCGAAGGTTTTAACCGGAAGATTTTAGACTGTAGCGTCGCCTGCTGCAGCTTCCGCCATGGCATCAGGATGGTAATAGACGTGGCGATAGCTGTAATACTGGATGGCGAGCAGGAAATAGGTCACCAGCAACAGCATGGCGAACACGACCAGACTCATGAGGAAGGTGCCCAACAAGGCCGAGATGGCACTGATGATGCCGACGAACAGACCGGCGATCAGCAACACGAGGAACAGGGACATGCTGAGTATGCTCCAGGCAACAATAATCGCAATCAGGTTTCTGCCGCACTGCCAGAAACTGTGCTTGATGGCCTCGAGCACGCCATAACCCTGGAAACCGACCAGCATCGGCGAGAACCAGCTGGCCATGATCATCGGCGTCAAAATCAGCAACATCTTGAAGATCAGCGGCAACAGCTGCTGCATGACAATTTCCGCTTCGGCCTTCCCGGCCACCAGCGCATTCAGTTCGACCATTTCGTCCCTGACCATTACTCCGGTCAGGATGCCGTAAGCCAGAAAGACCCCGCCCAGCGTGATCAGTTTGACGAAGTTCGGCTTGATCTCTTCCACCAGTTCCCGCGGCTCGGTGTCGCGCCCCAGGTCCGCCTCGCGGAAAACGCCCATGAACAATGCAAGGAATGTCGGCCAGAACAGGATGATGAGCAGGCTGATCAATACCGGCATG
>PHCD01000243.1 GCA_002842135.1 Betaproteobacteria bacterium HGW-Betaproteobacteria-8
GGCCGAACGTTTTCACCGTCGTTTGCACAATGCCCTGGTGCGCGCGCAGACACAGGTCGAACCGGTCGGTGCAGGCCAGTTGGAAGTAGTGATCGTCGGTGCAGGTGCGACAGGTGTTGAACTTGCTGCAGAGTTGCATAACACGACGCGTGAGTTGACCGCTTATGGCCTGGACAAGATCAATCCGGACCGGGATGTCAGGATATCGTTGATTGAGGCCAGTGACCGGATATTGCCTGCATTACCGCCAAAGTTGTCCAATTCGGTCGAGATGGAGCTGCGTAAACTCAAGGTTCATCTGTATATGGGCGAGCGTGTGACCGAGGTGACGGAGAAAGGCATTTATACGCATACCGGCCGCTTCATTCCGTCGGAACTGGTAGTTTGGGCTGCCGGCATCAAGGCACCGGATTTTCTCGGTAGTCTTGATGGCCTGGAAACCAATCGCATCAATCAGTTGCTCGTTCACAGGACATTGCAGACGACACTGGATGCCAATATCTTTGCATTCGGTGATTGTGCAGCCTGCCCAAGACCAGGTTATGACGAGAATGTGCCGCCACGTGCACAGGCTGCACACCAGCAGGCCTCGATGCTGGTCAAGACAGTCAAGTGCCGCATTGCTGGCAAGCCGATTCCCGAGTATACCTACCGGGATTATGGCTCACTGGTGAATCTGGGTCGTTATACGACGGTTGGTAATCTGATGGGAGCCATCACCGGCGGCAGTATGTTTGTGGAAGGCCTGATTGCCCGTTTCATGTATCAGTCGCTGTACAAAATGCACCTGATGGCGCTGCATGGATTCTTTACGGTCTTCCTGCAGTCCCTGGCCAGATTGATTACGCGCAGGACAGAAGCGCATGTCAAACTGCATTGATTGATGATGGTATGAAGCAAAAAGCCCACGTTAGTGGGCTTTTTGCTTCATACCGATCTGCGCCGGTCGTCTGGGTGTTACAGGCTTAGAGAACTTCGGCGGCGAAATCCGCCAGCCTTGAACGCTCGCCGCGTACCAGTGTGATATGCCCGTTATGACCCCAGCCCTTGAACCGGTCGACGACATAAGTCAGACCGGAGCTGCCTTCGGTAAGGTATGGGGTGTCGATTTGTGCGATATTGCCCAGGCAGACCACCTTGGTGCCCGGACCGGCGCGCGTGATCAGGGTCTTCATCTGTTTCGGGGTCAGGCACCTTGGTGCCCGGACCGGCGCGCGTGATCAGGGTCTTCATCTGTTTCGGGGTCAGGTTCTGCGCTTCATCAATGATGAGGAACTTGTGCAGGAAGGTGCGGCCACGCATGAAATTCAGCGACTTGACCTTGATGCGCGTGCGAATCAGATCCTGTGTCGCTGCACGACCCCACTCGCCGGCATCCTCATCCGATTTGTTCAGCACGTCGAGATTGTCTTCCAGCGCGCCCATCCATGGCGCCATTTTCTCTTCCTCGGTGCCTGGCAGGAAGCCGATGTCCTCGCCGACCGGAACCGTGACGCGTGTCATGATGATCTCGCTGTAGATCTTTTTATCCAGTGTCTGTGTCAGCGCTGATGCGAGCGTCAGCAATGTCTTGCCGGTGCCTGCCTGCCCCAATAGCGTAACGAAATCCACTTCAGGATCCATCAGCAGATTGAGCGCGAAATTCTGCTCGCGGTTGCGTGCCGTGATGCCCCAGATATTGTGCTTGGCCTGAGTGTAATCCTTGACCACCTCGAGTACGGCAGTGTTGCCTTCAACCTTGCGTACAATTGCGTGGAAGGGCTGCTCATATTCGTAATAGACGAATTCATTGACGATCATGTTCTTGCAGATCGGCCCGGTCAGCCGATAGAACATTCTGCCTGCATCCTGCCAGGATTCCATTGCCTTGCTGTGCTTATCCCAGAAGTCCGCCGGCAGTTCCCGCATGCCGCTGTACAGCAGCTCGGTATCTTCCAGTACCTTGTCGTTGAAATAATCCTCAGCCGGTACGCCGATTGCACGCGCCTTGATGCGGATGTTGATGTCCTTGCTGACAAGGATGACCGGACGGTCAGGGTATTTTTTCTGCAAATCCCAGACCACGCCCAGGATCTGATTGTCAGCCTTGCCGCCGGCCA
>PHCD01000244.1 GCA_002842135.1 Betaproteobacteria bacterium HGW-Betaproteobacteria-8
TGCGGGTTCGTTTGTGATCAAAAAAATTCTTGTTGCTAATCGCGG
This sequence comes from Betaproteobacteria bacterium HGW-Betaproteobacteria-8, assembly GCA_002842135.1. The sequence goes on from PHCD01000244.1 coordinate 46, forward strand.
TGAAATTGCCGTACGTATCGTCCGCGCCTGTTCGGAAATGGGCATCAAGTCGGTTGCCATCTATTCGGATGCCGATCGCCATGCCCTGCACGTCAAGAAAGCGGATGAGGCTTATAACATTGGTTCCGACCCTGTTATCGGCTATCTAAATGCGCACAATATCGTCAATCTGGCGGTCGCTTCCGGTTGCGATGCGTTGCACCCCGGCTATGGCTTTCTTTCCGAGAATCCAGAGCTCGCTGAAATTTGTGCGCGCCGAGGTATCCGCTTCATCGGTCCCAAGTCCAAGGTCATTCGCCAGATGGGTGACAAGATACAGGCACGGAACGCCATGATTGCCGCCGGCATCCCCTGCGTGCCTGGCAGCGATGGCAATCTGGCCAATGTCGAAGAGGCGCGTACCCTTGCCAAGAAGATCGGCTACCCCGTGATGCTGAAAGCAACCAACGGTGGTGGTGGCCGCGGTATCCGTCGGTGTAACAACGAGAAAGAACTGCTCAGCAACTATGACCGTGTGATTTCAGAGGCAAGCAAGGCTTTCGGCAAGCCGGAAGTGTTCCTTGAAAAATGTGTGGTCAATCCGCGCCACATCGAAGTCCAGGTGTTGGCTGATAGTCACGGCAATGTGATTCATCTGTTCGAACGTGACTGCTCGATCCAACGACGCAACCAGAAACTGATCGAAATCGCCCCTTCGCCGCAACTCAGCAAGGCGCAGCGCGAATATATCGGCAAACTTGCAGTCAAAGCGGCAAAAGCTGTCGGTTATGAGAATGCCGGTACCGTCGAGTTCCTGCTCGACTCCGACAACAGCTTCTACTTCATGGAGATGAACACCCGTCTGCAGGTGGAGCACACTGTTACGGAAAGCATCACTGGTATCGACATTGTGCAGGAACAGATACGTGTCGCAGACGGTATGAAGCTGCAGTACAAACAGGATGAAGTGCAGTATCGAGGCTTTGCCATGGAATTCCGCATCAACGCGGAGGATCCAAAAAATGATTTTCTGCCAAGTTTCGGCAAGATCACCCGCTATTACTCTCCGGGCGGCCCCGGCGTGCGTATTGATGCGGCCATGTACAGTGGTTATGTCATTCCGCCCTATTACGACTCCATGTGTGCAAA
>PHCD01000245.1 GCA_002842135.1 Betaproteobacteria bacterium HGW-Betaproteobacteria-8
GCCCAACCGCTGAAACTGGAAAAAGTTGCGGATGGCATCTATGTGCATCATGGGCTGCACGAGGACCTGGCAGAAGGTTACCACGGCGATATCTGCAACATCGGTTTCATTGTCGGCAGCAAAGGTATCGCCGTCATCGATAGCGGCGGTACATTCAAGGTCGGCCAACGCTTTCGCGAAGCCATACGCCAGGTCAGCGACCTGCCGGTGCTGTATGTGATCAACACCCATGTACATCCCGACCATATCTATGGCAACGCTGCCTTTCTTGAAGACAAGCCGCAATTCGTCGGCCATCACAAACTGGCTGGCGCGATGGATTCGCGCAAGGATACCTACAGCCGCATACATCAGGAGTGGATGGGAGAGGCTTTTGCCGGCAGCGAAATGGTCAAACCCACTCTCACCGTGACAGATGCAAGCACGCTGGATCTGGGGGATCGCCAACTCACACTGCAAGCCCACCCAGTCGCTCATACCAATACCGACCTGACTGTTATCGACAGCAGAACCAGCACGCTATGGTCCGGCGACCTGCTTTTTGTCGAACGTACACCCTCGATTGATGGCGACCTCAAAGGCTGGATAGCGGTGACAGAAAGTCTGGGCAATCTGCAGGCCAGCCAGACGGTTCCTGGCCACGGCCCGGTCGTGACCGACCTGAAGGCAGCACTGAACAACCAGCATCGCTACCTGAGCGTATTGCTCCGCGATATCCGCGCCAGCATCAGTAAGGGCGAAATGATGGAAAGCGCCATGAATACCGCTGCAGCCTCTGAAAAAGACAAATGGGTACTATTTGATATAGTTAATCGCCGCAATGTGAACAACACCTACCCCGGACTTGAGTGGGAGTAAAGCGTATTCGCCTCCGGGGTTAGGCCTGCAGAATCAATAATGTATAATCGCAGGCTTTGACTGTTGCGCTGTAATAAACCGACTGCCGCCAATTTTTTGTGAACACTGCCGCCATCTCTTATCGCTCCTATCAGCCCGTGCATGCAGCGCCAAGTCAAACTTTGGCATGGGCAGTGGTCATTTCCGTCGTGCTGCATCTGTCTGCCGCTCTTTATCTGCCCAACTTCCAGACTGACACCACTGAGCCGCCACTCGAAGTACTGAACATCCAGATAGAAGCGCCCAAGGCACCGGAGCCGGTTGA
>PHCD01000071.1 GCA_002842135.1 Betaproteobacteria bacterium HGW-Betaproteobacteria-8
TTGTCCGGATGGCCTTCGGAAACAGATTCGGAAGTAAAAAGATATTCGCTCATGAGGTGCTCGGATAAGGTTGGCAAAAGGTTGTTAGAATACCAAACTCGGAAACTTTCAAAAAGCATTTCATGCTCAAAGCCTTACTTCGCATCTTCGCCAGCCTGCCGCTTCCGGTGATACACGGGCTGGGCGTGATGTTCGGTTATCTGTACTTTCTTCTGTTCAGAAGACGCTTGCGCCGCACGCGCAGGAATCTCCGTTGGATCAGAAACTCTCTTAGCCACAGGGATTACCGGCGCCTGATGCATGCCAGCATCCGCGAAACCGGCAAAGGCATACTGGAGACTTTTGCCATCTGGTTCAGGCCGGAGGCATCCGTGCTGAAACTGGTACGCGAATGCAAAGGCTGGGAGCACGTTGAAACAGCACATGCCAAGGGCAAAGGCATCATCTTTCTTACGCCGCATCTCGGCTGCTATGAGATCACGGCCATTTACTACGCCTCGCACTACCCTATCAGCGTGCTCTTCAAACCACCGCGCAACCCCAAACTCGGCAAACTGGTGGAAGAAGGCCGCAAGCGCAGCCATATCACGCTGGCTCCAACCAACATGAGCGGCATACGCACCCTGCTGAAAACCCTGAAAAAAGGCGAGGCCGTCGGCATCTTGCCGGATCAGGTGCCGGAAGAGAATGAAGGCGAATGGGCCAATTTCTTCGGCAGACAGGCCTACACCATGACACTGGTCGGCAAGCTGGCGGAGTCTACCGGTGCCACCGTATTGCTGGCTTTCGGCGAACGACTGCCATTGGGACGCGGCTATGTGATTCATATCGAACCATTGGATCCTGAAGGCAAACTCGCCGCCGCACCAACAGCGCAGGACGTCAACGATGGCATCGAACGCCTGGTGCGCCAATGTCCGCAACAGTACCTCTGGAGCTACGGCCGTTTCAAGCGGCCCTGACATGCCCTACAATGCAGACTAAACTTTCTATTTACCATCACTTATGACGCTAAAGTTCACCAAAATGCATGGGATCGGCAACGATTTTGTTGTAATTGACGCCATCTCCCAGAAAATTGCGCTCAGCGCATCGCAGATTCGCCTGATTGCCGATCGCCATTTCGGCGTAGGTTGCGACCAACTGTTGCTGGTGGAACAACCTTCCGGCAAGTTCGCCAATGTCGATTTCCGCTACCGCATCTTCAATGCCGATGGCGGCGAAGTCGAACAATGCGGCAATGGCGCACGCTGTTTCGTCAAATTTGTGCACGAAAAGCAACTGACCGACAAACGCAGCATCGACGTGGAAACAGCGCGCGGCGTCATCATCCTGCAATTGCAGGATGATGGCCAGGTCACGGTCAACATGGGAGTACCCGACTTTCAGCCCGCAAACATCCCTTTTGCCGCAGAAATTGCGACCGAATCTTACGTGCTCGACCTCGGAGATAAATTCGTTGACGTTTGCGCCGTATCCATGGGCAATCCTCACGCAGTTCAGGTCGTTGAGGATGTCGATCGCGCCGCGGTGGAGACACAGGGCCCACTGATCGAGTCACACCCGCGCTTTCCGCAACGCGTTAACGCAGGCTTCATGCAAATTGTCGACCCGCACCACATCCGGCTGCGCGTCTTTGAACGCGGCAGCGGCGAAACCCTGGCCTGCGGTTCCGGCGCCTGCGCAGCGGCAGTCAGTGGCATCAGTCTGGGTATTCTGCAAACACCGGTCCGGGTCAGCATGCGCGGCGGCGAACTCAATATCAGCTGGAATGGCGACAAATCCCCGGTATGGATGACAGGGCCAGCTACCACCGTATTCGAAGGCACAATAGATATTGGCGCCTTGAAAGTTGAAGCCTAGAATCGAAAAAACATCACAGGGAGTCATGATGCAGTTACCTGAAGAAGCATTACCAAGCGCAGATGAAGTTGCAGCCTATTTGCGCAAAAACCCGCAATTTTTCGAGCACCATGCCGTCTTGCTGACGGAACTCTACCTACCCAGCCCGCATGGTGGCGGCACGGTCTCGCTGGCCGAGCGCCAGCAACTATCCCAGCGCGACAGGATCCGTGTTCTGGAAGCTAAAATCGCCGAATTTCTGAAATACGGTCGCGAGAATGACCAGATCGGCGAGAAAGTGCATCGCCTGAGCCTGGGCCTGCTGGCCGCTCCCAATCTGGAAGTCATGCTGCAACTGCTGATGCAGGATCTGCGCACCAGCTTTTCCGTGCCTTACTCTGGCTTGCGTCTCTGGGTCAAACCAAAGGATAGCAACGATACCGGCAATGAAGTATTCAAGCCGATTGATGATGAATTGCGCAGCTGGGCACAAGGCCTGGCAGAACCCTACTGCGGCCACCGCCCAGGCTTGGAGCTCGACAACTGGTTTGGTGAAAATGCCACACCGAAATCCTTCGCCCTGATTGCCTTACGTAGTGACAAGGTTTGCGGCCTGCTGGCCGTTGCCTCAGAAGATGAACAACGCTTCCATCCGGAAATGGGGACCCAGTATCTGACACGTATCGGCGAACTGGTCAGCGCTGCCCTCCTGCGTTACACGGAGCAATAGGCGCAAAGTCAGTGGACTATCTTGCCGGTTATCTGCAACATCTGGCATTTGAACGCGGGCTCAGCCCGCTGACACGCGAAAACTATGCGCGCGACATCCGTCTGCTGCTCACGCTGGCGGACAAAACACCGCTGAACGACCTGTCCAGCAACCACATCCGCCGCTTCATCGGTAATGTGCATGGTCGAGGTAGCGGCGGGAAAAGCATTGCCCGCCACTTGTCAGCCTGGCGCGGATTCTTCGACTACCTGATTCAGCGTCACGGCTTCAGCAACAACCCCTGCACCGGCATGCGCGCACCCAAAAGCCCGAAGTCATTGCCGCAAGCGCTATCTTCCGATCAGGCCATCCAACTAGTGACGATCGAAGGCGATGAGCCGCTAACCCTGCGCGACCGTGCCATCCTCGAGCTGTTCTATTCATCCGGTCTGCGACTCGCCGAACTGGTCGGCTTGAATATCGACGCCCTTAACTTTGCCGAAGGCACCGTCACCGTCACCGGCAAGGGCAACAAGACCCGCATCGTGCCTATCGGCAGTCATGCGACACAGGCCATCAGGAATTGGCTCACTGTCCGCAGGACCATGACTCCGGCAGAAGAAACCGCCCTGTTCGTCAATCATCGGGGCAAACGTATCAGCTCACGCGCCGTGCAATACCGCATCAAGGAGTGGGCAATCAAGCAGGGCATCAGCAGCGATGTGCACCCGCATATGCTGCGTCACAGCTTTGCCAGCCATGTGCTGCAATCCAGCGGCGACTTGCGCGCCGTGCAGGAAATGCTGGGGCATGCCAATATCAGCACAACCCAGGTGTATACGCATCTCGACTTCCAGCATCTCGCCAAGGTGTATGACGCAGCTCACCCGCGGGCGAAGAAGAAATAGACCCCAGACTGGATACGCGTTCCGGCATAACGCGATTAAACTCGCATTAGCCTCCACTGCAACTCATGGCGTTGTGGCTCCGGTATCGTACACGCTGGATGCACAAAAATGCGCTAGCTAACCTGCTCACTCTTATCTGTCATGAAACTATGGCAAAATAAGGGCATCAAATTTGCTTGTCTGTAATGTCAATTCAACTTCTAGGAAATCACAAATGGAACATCAACTACCCCCACTACCCTATGCCAAAGACGCACTTGCACCGGTCATCTCCGCCGAAACCATCGAATATCACTACGGCAAACATCATCAAACCTATGTGACCAACCTCAACAACCTGATCAAGGGCACTGAGTTCGAAAACGCCACATTGGAAGAAATTGTCATGAAGTCTACAGGTGGTATTTTCAACAATGCCGCCCAGGTCTGGAACCACACCTTCTACTGGAACGGCTTCAAGCCAAACGGCGGCGGCGCCCCCAAAGGTGAACTGGCCTCTGCGATTGACAAGGCTTTCGGCTCGTTTGAAGAGTTCAAGAAGCAGTTCAGCCAAAAAGCCATTACCACCTTCGGTTCCGGCTGGGCCTGGCTGGTCAAGAACAAGGACGGCTCACTCAGCCTGGAAAGCACCAGCAATGCTGCCAATCCGATGACCAGCGGCCAGACTCCGCTGCTGACGATCGACGTCTGGGAACATGCCTATTACGTCGATTACCGCAATGCGCGTGCAAAGTACGTCGAAGAGTTCTGGAATATCGTCAACTGGGATTTCGTCGAAGCCAATTACAAGGCCTGATCGAATTTCTTTGACTCAGCGTCAGCCAGTCAAAAGGCCGCTTCTGCGGCCTTTTGTTCAGGAACCAAAGCATTGTAAAATCGCTGCCTTAGTTAAAAATCCCCACCAAACCATATTGGACGCGCCATGAACATACAAAGCCATTTCGTCGACCTGCCCACGCCAACTGGTGTCATGCGCACCTACATTCATCGACCCGCTGCTGCTGGCAGTTTTCCAGTCATTTTGTTCTATTCGGAGATCTTCCAGCAAACCGGCCCGATTGAACGTGCCGCCAAAATCATGGCAGGCCACGGCTACGCTGTGCTGGTACCGGAAGTTTTCCATGAACTGAACCCGATCGGCACCGTACTGGCTTACGACGATGCCGGCCGCGACAAGGGCAATGCCGACAAATCCGCAAAGGATGTGCAGGGCTACGACACGGATAATGCCGCCATGATCGCCTGGGTCAAAAAACAAGCCTGGTGCAACGGCCGGATCGGTGCCATGGGTTTCTGTATCGGCGGCCATCTGGCCTTCCGCGCCGCCCTGCAGCCGGAAGTCGAAGCCACCGCCTGCTTCTACGCCACCGATCTGCATACCAACGTCATTCCCAACCAGCCAGGCCAGCACAGCATGGAGCGTCTGGCTGACATCAAGGGCGAGTTGCTGATGATCTGGGGCAAGCAGGACAACCATATCCCGACTGAAGGCCGCGCTGCGGTTTACCAGAAACTGACAGCAGCCAACCTGACCTTCACCTGGCATGAATTCAATGCGCAGCATGCCTTCATGCGCGACGAAGGCGATCGCTACGATCCGCAGCTGGCCATGACCGGCTACCAGCTGACGCTGGACATGTTCAGAAGAAAGTTCGCTTGACCTTGTGGAATCAAAAAAGGGAGAACACTATTTGTGTTCTCCCTTTTTTAGGCCTTTTAACCATCACAATCGTTCAGCTTTTACTCCGGATCACTCTGCAGTCTTAAGCGTATTGATCCATTCAGCTATCAAGCGTATTTCTTCCGCGGGCACCTGCGGCATTGGCGGCATCGGCATAAATCCTGGCCAATTTTCCGGCTTTGGCTTATGCACCAATTCTATTACCTGAACCGGACTATAGCCGCGTGCTGCAATATCCCTGTACGCTGGCCCGACTATCTTTTCCAGTATCCCGTGGCATACGAGACATCCGTGCTTCGCTGCCAGCACCTGCCCAAGAGGCAAGTCAGCCTGCGTCACCGTTTCTGGTGCACGTTCCTGTGCCTCATACGCCGCCATCGACTCTTTCTGGAAAACTTCGGTTTTGGCTTGTGACGCTGCCAGCACCGGACTGATCAGGGACATACGCATTCCATGACGCAAGGACGCCATGGAAAGTACGGTGACCAGCATCACACCTACGACCGTCCATACCCGTGCGGCGGGCAATTCATCGTTAAAGAAATCCTTCAACAACTGATACACCGCATAAACTGCCAGGACAACAGCAAGCAGGATAAGCCAGTGATAGCCACCATTGAAGAAGGCTTCGAGACCATAATCGGGAAAGCTGAACAGCACCAGCGGCCCCACGAAGAAATTAAGCACGGTAGGGATGACAAACCAGCTCTTTCCGGTGCGGGTGAGGATGATGCCGGCCTCGCGCTCTGCAACTTCCTTGCTACGTCGTTTGACCATGCCGTATACCAGCATGAAAATCCCGGTAACGGCGAAGGAAGCAAGATAGAAGTGCACCAGACGGAAGAAAGTATCCGGCCGCAGCAGCACATCCCAGAAATGGGTATCGTAAGTCCAGGTGCTCGGGGTCATCGCCAGTTGCACCGTACTCATGAATGCCAGCGGCAGCGTAAAGAACAGCGCCACGCCCACTACTCCGATGAAGATATGCAGGGTCTTGCGGTGCTCCAGCGTATGCCATGTGTACTTGTACAGATACGACAGCAAGAAGGCCACGATATTGCCGTAGATGATGTGCAGCCAGTGCGGCGAATTCATGATAGAGGCCGAATAAAATAGCGGCGTGGTCAGGATACTGACCAGCAACAACGGCGCCACTCCCCACAGGGCTCCCATATTTTCGGAGATGGTCACCGGCGTGGTGAGCAGGTAGGCCACACGGTCGAACACCGGGTTTTTCTCCTTCACCCCCTTGCTGTTGAAATACACCGAAGCCAGCGAGGCTCCCAGCAGCACATTGATAAAAAGAATGTGCACCACCCACGAAACTATCAACAGCCCATGAAAAAAAGGCTCCATGAAGTCCAGCCCCATGGTGGGCAATGGCAATGGAATATCGCCGGGAATGATTTTGAAATCCATTATTCCTTACCTCGATTCTGACTTTGTTCAGTGAGTGGTTGCTGCTTGTCCTGCACCAGATAGGCAAGATAAGCTGCCAACGCCCGCCGCTCTTCCTCAGTGCCGGTGAACGGTGGCATAAAGGGTGTCGCAGGAGAATTGAGCGCACCGATGCGTGCAAATATCGCATCTTCACTCAAGCCCTTCACACGATCCTTGATCGCGTTAATGCCGTTAACGGTATGGCAATACCGGCACTGCATCTGGTAAAGGTACTTGCCTGCTGCAATCCGGTTCTGATCGTTGATCTCACGGAATTCCGGCGGGACGAAGGCTGCATGTTTCAAATAGCCATCCCGGTTCAGGTAGGGCACATCCGCTACTCTTACCCCATTGGCATACATGTAGTCGTAAATGATGTACGGCTTGCGGACAAACTCCCGAACACGCTCAAATTCACCGATCAGACCCATTGAACCCACCAGCATGATGACAGCGAGAAACAGCGGTGCCCGTTTAGGCCTGGCATACAGCGACAATGCCCCCATTAACACCATGCCTGCCAAGCCTACGGTCAGGTAGGTGGCATATTCGGGATGCGCCGCCATGCGACGGGTAACAGCGCCCATCCAGAACAAATCCTTGGCTGCCTGCGGAAACTGGTCGTAATACCACGCGCCAAACAACACGAACAAGGGGATGCAAACCAGCAACACCATGCCATACAAGCGCATGGCTTTTTGGCGAAGTTCAAGGTCATTGCGGGTGAAAATCCACGACAGCAGCATTGCCATAGCTGAGGCCCAGGCAATGGACCAGAAAGTACGGAAGCCCAGCGACGGAATCCAGGAAGGGTTGAACAAGGCTGCAACATAATCCGGCTCGGCCGGGAAATAGGATTTGAGCCAGTTGCCAGGGGTCATCATGAAACCAAGAATGGCGGTAATGATCGCCATGGTGAACCATGACGCCACTGCGTAAGTTATACCAAGGCGGAAATTCTTCTGCTTGGCTGGCGTACCCAGAGGACTCGACTTCCAGGAAAGGAACCACCAGAGCAAAAAGATCATTTCAATATTGAAAACAACCCACTCAATGAACCATTTCCAGAAAAAGACCCGTAATAACGCGCCGATGGCGGCAGGATTGATGATATTGATATGAATCCATATGCCTATCCCGGTCAGCGCCCCAATTGCCGTAGCCAGCACAAAAAATGTGAACAGTATCTTGTAGGACAAGGCATCCAGCTTATGATCGTTGTTCCTGATCGCCAGCCACTGGCTGAGCACCAAGATGATGCTTCCACCGACTGCGGCGCCATGAGAAATGAAAACATGCAGAATGGCATCGAACGCGAACAGCAGTCTGTGACCGAGCAGCGGCATATCAAAAATTGGATAATCGAACATTATTCTCCCTTCCAGACATTTCTACATTTACCCATGAAACAGGCTTGGTCTTTAACGGGAGGGATGTTACAAAAACGAAAACATCTGTAAAAGTGACATATCGCCGCGCGACAAACTGCCATGCGTCAAATCATCACACAGTGTTATGTACGTTTACTTTTCAGGAATCCGATGATGAAACGAATATTGGGCCAGCCCCAAATAACCTGGAACTGGCCCAATAGAATTTATGGAAAAGTTTTTTGTTTAGCTTTTTGAAAGTCAGCGTGCGATTGGAATAATCATTAACAGCTCACCCTGCTTTCACTGCTGGCTATAAATCCATGCTTTACACAATACCCAACAGCGCCGACAGACCCAGTGTGAAGAAGATAGAAGCGGCGACCATATGCACCCATTTCACCGGGATGCGATGTGCCAGTTTCCCGCCGACAAAAACTGCCGGTACATTGGCAATCATCATGCCCAGCGTAGTGCCCAGAACCACAAAGAAAAAAGCCTGATACTGCGCCGCCAGTGCCACTGTGGCAATCTGCGTCTTGTCACCCATCTCAGCCAGAAAGAATGTCAGCAGGGTCGTACTGAAAACACCCAGATGACTGTTGCTGCCAGCATCCGAAGCATCCAGCTTGTCAGGAATCAATATCCAGCCAGCCATCAGGATAAACGAGATGCCCAGCACCCAGCGCAAGACATCCGGCGACAGCAGTGTCGTCAGCCAGGTGCCGAGCAAACCAGCCAGCGCATGATTGGCGATGGTAGCCAGCAGAATGCCCAGAATAATGGTGTAAGGTTTTTTGTAACGTGCCGCCAGCAGGAATGCCAGCAGTTGCGTCTTGTCGCCGATCTCTGCCAATGCAACGACGCCAGTTGATACGAGGAATGCTTCCATGAATGAGCTC
>PHCD01000072.1 GCA_002842135.1 Betaproteobacteria bacterium HGW-Betaproteobacteria-8
GAGCCAGTCGCGTATCTGCATGCCGTCACCGTAGACCGGCAACGGCTTACCCGCGAGCGCATTGACGATCATCAGCGGAATCAGTTTTTCCGGGAAATGATAAGGGCCGTAGTTGTTAGAACAGTTGGTAGTCAGCGTCGGCAGGCCATAGGTGTGTTGATAAGCGCGCACCAGATGGTCGGAAGCTGCCTTAGAGGCAGAATAGGGGCTGTTGGGTTCGTACGGATGTTCTTCCGTGAAAGCCGGAGCGTCAAGGGCCAGCGAGCCATAGACCTCATCGGTAGAAACATGCAGGAAACGGAAATTATCCTTTTCCTGCCCGGACAGGTTTTGCCACCAGCCACGCGTCACCTCCAGCAGGTTGAAAGTACCGACGATATTGGTCTGGATGAAATCATCCGGGCCGCTGATCGAACGGTCGACGTGAGATTCGGCGGCAAAATTGATGATGGCGCGGGGCTGATATTGTGCGAGCAAGTCGGCCACCAGTTTCTTGTCGCCGATGTCTCCTTGCACGAACACATGCTGCGGATTGTCATTCAGGCTGGCCAGGTTCTGCAGATTCCCCGCATAAGTCAACTTGTCCAGATTGAGAACTGGCTCATCGCTTTGCGCAAGCCAGTCCATGACAAAATTCGAGCCGATGAAGCCGGCGCCGCCAGTGACCAATATCATTGATTTTTGATCTTTCATTCTAAAATTTTCTGGGAGCATCCCAATTAGCGTTTCAAATCGCGGTAGAAGTTTTCATGCGGTCCGACAGATTCCAGATAAATCAGGCGTACCACCTGCTCCATGGTATATCCAAGCAGATAAAGCTGCCCCTGACTACGGAATTTGTACACCAGCAATTGTGCAAGGTCGCCTTTTTTTCTCTCGCCAACCTCCGGATTTTCTGCGATCTGGCCTACAGCGGCATCAACATCTGCCGCTACATTGTCATGCAACTTCTTGTACTGCCGGGAGAAACGCCTAGTCTGGCGAACCTCGTAGCTCATTCGGGGCGACTGCGCGCCACAAAAGGCATGGCATCCTCTCGCGGCTCTGCCATTGAAGCTAACGACTCGGCAATAAAGGTCACCGGCAGGTCAGGATTGTCCAGCGCAGCACGCCCTATTTTCGCCCAGTACTCTACCTGGCCGGAGATCGTGCGATGTTCCGCTGCCGCATCAGCCTTGGCCTGATCATAGAGCACCTGCTCTATACGAATTGAAGTGGTTGCAGTCATATCAACACCTTACTACATTTGTGGTAAAACCATCTTAACATAGCATCCAGTTAACCGTAAACGCGAAGACTGCATATCCTGAACATTACCAGTTATCCGTGAAACCCTTGATCTCTCGACGCTGGCGTTTGGTTGGACGTCCGGCTCCCCGTTCGCGCTGCGCATGGTCATTTTCGCGTGTGACTGCCACCTCGGCACGCCTTGCGCGGCTGGATTCGGTTTCCTCATACAGCAACTGCGCTTCCGGTGCGCCGCGGCGCTGGTTGGAAAGCCCGAGTACCAGCACCTCGATCTCGAAATCCTTGGTACGGATATGCACCGATGTGCCGATTTTGACTTCTTTTGCCGGTTTAACACGGTCGCTGTCGACTCTGACCTTGCCGCTGTCGACAGCATCTGCAGCAATACTGCGCGTCTTGAAAAAACGGGCGGCCCACAGCCATTTGTCGAGCCGGCATTTTTCCTTTTCTGTTTCGTTTCTGTCCTGGTTGGCCATTGGCTTCAATCGTCCGATTTGTTGCTGTCGTAGATCTTGCGGAAGCCTTCCAGCACACGCTGCACCCGGCCCATGACGCTTTCCGGCCGGTAATCGCCCTTCTCGTCCAACTCACCGGCGTTGAGTCCGGTCAGGTATTCCAGGCCTTCCAGCACATGGGCAAAAGTAAGAATCTGGAACTTGCCGGCAGCAACCGCCGCAGCGACTTCCTCGTTCAGCACCAGATGTGCGGCATTGCGCTGCGGGATCAATACGCCCTGTGACCCGTCCAGCCCCATGGCCTGGCAAACGCGGAAATAACCTTCGATCTTCTCGTTGACGCCGCCAATCGCCATGACTTCACCATGCTGGTTCATGGCGCCGGTGACGGAGATACCCTGCGGCAAGGGCAACCCGGAAATGGCTGACAACAGCGCATACAGTTCTGCACAAGAAGCTGAATCGCCTTCGACGCCATGATATTCCTGCTCAAACACCAGCGAGGCATTGAGCGACAGCGGTGTCAGTTTGGCAAAGCTCGCGGACAGCCAGCTTTGCAGTATGAACAGGCCCTTGTCGTGATTGGGGCCGGTCATTTCCACTTCGCGGTCGATGTTGATGACACCGTCTTCGCCGGCAAAGCAACGTGCCGAGATACGCACCGGCGAGCCGAAACCGGCATCGCCAAGGTCGATGTGGGTCAGGCCGTTGATCTGGCCAAGTTCGCGCCCCTGCACACTGATCATCAAGTCACCATCGACGATGGCGCGCAGCAGTTGCATTTCCGGATGGCGATGGCGCTTGTAACTTGCCTGCAACACGGCGAGCACATCCTGCTTTTCCACCAACATTTCTTTGATGCGTTTGGCCTGCACCCTGCTTCTGGCCTCAGCTGCGGCTGCGAGGATCAGGTGCTGCAGATCTGCCAGCCGACTGCTGATGTAGAGCTTGTCTTCCACCCAGCGGTGCATGGTTTCCAGCACTCTGGCTACTGCATCAGCGTTGAAATGCGGCAAGGCGAAATGCTCGCAGCGTTCGGCGATATAGCCTGAAATCTCACGATACATTCGGGTGTCCGCCGGAAAATCGTCTGTGAAATCGACTTTGACATTGAAGAAGCGGGCAAACTCCTCCGCTTCATCCTGCAATCTGTAGAACTCCTCACGTGTGGCGATCAGTACCAGCCTCACCTGAACCGGCAGAGGTTCGGACACCGGATGCGTGGTTGCGGCCTGGCCGCCATGGCTCACCGACTCTTCGATCTGTACCCGGCCGTTGCGCAGGAAACGATGCAGTTTTTCCAGTATCTGCGGCCCATTATGTTGGTCGCTATGCACATCGCGCAGATGCAGCATGAGCATGCCACCATCCGCCCGCAACAAGTTGCCGGCGCGCAAACGCATGAATTCCGGCAGACTGCTTGTCTGTTCCGTGCCAGATTCAAAAGATCCGAACAGGCTCTGATAAGTAGGATCATCATCGTAAATCACCGGGGCGGCAGTCTGCTGCCGGTGGTCTACCAGCAGGTTCGCACGGAAGCGCGACAGGTAGGATTCCAGCATACCCTCGTTCTCGGCATTCAGGATCAGCTCTGTCCCCAGGTTTTGCGGTGCATTCTGCGCTTGTGCCTGGGCGTGAACGATGCTGTGTATCTGCAGAAACAGATCGATATTATCGAAAATATCCTGCCGCAACGCAGTCAGATAAGCGTCGAATTTCTTTGATTCGCCATTTTCCGCCTGCAGCGCCTGTCTGATTTCAGGGAATTCCTTTTCCAGAAGGTCCGCGACGGCAGTGGCATCACTGGCCAAAGTCGGCATGGTTCTGGCAAGGATGCGTATGAACCGGTCCAGCGCCTGGCGCAGCTTTGCACCTGTCCCGGCCGCAACGCGCAGCGCCATGGGTTTGTCCGGGTTGTCGAAGTTGTGCAGATAAAGCAGATCGCGCGGCACCGGCAGTTCGGCGGCATATTCATGCATCAGCTTCAGCATTAGCGAAGTGCGGCCGCAGCCTGGCTCACCGATCACAATCAAGTGAAAGCCCGGGTGATGCATGCCGAGGCCGAATCTTGCCGCCGTCTCAGCCTCTTCCTGTCCTATCCAGACATTATTCTGTACGGATTTATCGACCAGTTCAGCCGTTGAGGCGAAACCCAGGCTTGCCGGGTCTATGCTGTGTGTAAGTTCCTGGGGGCTTAGTGTCTTAAGCATTAAGTGTCTTGAACGTTAAGAATGATAGGATTAGGGAAAATGGGCGTGAAAATCTACTGTTTGTTCCAGCGTTCGCGTGCGCTGTTATCGCTGGCTCTGGCATCCACCCAGCGCTCACCTGATGATGTCTGCTCTTTCTTCCAGAAAGGCGCCTCGGTCTTCAGGTAATCCATAATGAACTGGCAGGCAGCAAACGCTTCTCCCCTGTGCGCGCCACTCACCACTACTAGCACGATCTGATCCAGCGGCTTGAGTTCGCCGATGCGATGAATGACCAGTGCATCGAAGATCTCCCAGCGCTGCTTCGCCTGCTCGACAATCTGTTCCAGCGCCTTTTCGGTCATGCCCGGGTAATGCTCCAGCGTCATGGCGGCGACTTCATCGCCTTCGTTCAGGTCTCGCACCTGGCCGACAAAACTGGCAACAGCGCCGATATCCTTGCGCGCAAGCCGCATATTGCGAATCTCTGCGCCAACATCAAAATCCTCGTGCTGCACGCGCACTGTCATCTCAGCCCCCCGTCACCGGAGGGAAAAAGGCCACTTCATCGCCGGCATGAATGCGCGCATCGTTCGCAACCAAGGTCTGATTGACTGCCGCGCGCAAAGGCTTGCAGCCGTCGAACTCCTGCTTCCACTGACCACCACGCGCTGCCAGCAGCGCCATCAAATCCGCGACGCTGCGTCCGTTATTCACATCAACGGACTCTTCAGCAACCCCAAGCGATTCCCGCAACCGCGCAAAATACAAAACCTTGATCATATCCTTGCGTGCTTAAAGCACATCCTCGTCCGTTACCGCGCCGCGCTTGCCCATGATGGCCTCAGCCATCAACTGCATGAGCTTTTTCCTGGCTTCCGGGTCATCCATCAGTTTTGAGCTGAACGTGATACCGAACTTGCTCGCATATTGCTGCACCAGCATCACAACGCCGGCTTCGTTTTCGTCTTCAGTTTCAATGTTCATTCTTCATTTCCTTCAGAAATCTCATCCAGCAAAGGCGGCGTATTATGGCCTTCCAGCTCAACCCGCTCGATCCTGGCGAAATGGCTGGTTATCTTGCGGCTGCTGACCTGCACTTTCTCCGCATCCTCATGGGCCTGGCGGATATGGTCGGCAAGTTTCTTCATGCGGCCGTCAAACAATGCAAAATCCTTACCGAGTTTGGACAACTCTTCCTGGATGATGTGCACCTGCTTGCGCGTCTCCGTATCCTTGAGCACAGCGCGCGCCGTGTTCAATACCGCCATCAGCGTGGTGGGCGAAACGATCCAGACGCGCTTTCTGTGGGCATATTCCACCAGGTCGCGATGATGGGCATGGATCTCGGCAAACACCGCTTCGGCCGGCAGGAACATGACGGCACCATCGCTGGTGACGCCGGGAATGATGTATTTGCTGGCAATATCATCGATATGTTTTTTTACGCCGGTCTTGAAGACGGCCGGACTGATGCGGTCGGCCCCATCGGCAAACATGCCTTCGTAATTTTCCAGGGGGAACTTGGAATCCACCGCCACCAGCCCGGTCGGCTCCGGCAGCTTGAGTACGCAATCGGCGCGGGTCTTGTTGTCAAAGGTGTACTGGAACTCGAAAGCGTTCTCCGGCAGCAGGTTACGTACCAGCCCTTCCAGTTGCACCTCGCCAAAAGCGCCACGTGAACGCTTGTCGCCCAACAGTTCCTGCAGGCTCACGACATTGGTCGCCAGGCCATCGATCTTCTTCTGCGCCTCGTCAATCTTGGTCAGGTGCGTCATGACGTTGAGGAAAGTCTCATTGGTTTTCTTGAAGCCTTCGTCCAGCCGTTCGGAAACCTTGCCGCTGATCAGTTCCAGCCGCTCTTCCACCGTTTTGGTCAGCCCTTCGATGCGCTGTGCCAGCAACTGCGTAGCGCCGCCCATGGTGTTCTGGATCAGGATCTGCTCCGCCTTGCCCTGCTCGGCGAGCGTCACATGCATTTTCTCCAGCATGGTCTCACGCGTCGCTGCCAGACTCTCGACCTGACTCATCTGCAGCTTCTGCATCGCTTCACGCGTCTGGCTCAACTCCTGCGTCACCTGTGCACGCAGGCGGTCGCTGTGTTCATTGGAGAGATTGATCAGACGGTCGCCCAGACTATTGAGGCCGTTGTTGAGGTCCACCAGCATGGCGCGGTGCTTGTCTTCCAACTGCACGATCAGGCTCTGATTGGCCTGTTCTGCACGCAGGGAACGCAGCGTCTGCCAAAGCAAAAGCAGCAGAACGGCAATGAGTAAAACCAGGAGGAAGATGTCTGTCATATGAGGTGAAATTATACCTCATGCACCATCAGGCTGGATGGCCGGAACATCAAGCAAGCCAGAGAGCCTGGCTAGCAAGGACAAAACTTGATGACTGCTATAGATAACGAGGCTAAATTACATAATCGTGACCGTAACTACTAAAAGGAGAAAGTTTGCCAGTCCTCAGGCAGCGCTGATCGTTTCGGACTTGTGATATTTGCCGACGATGTTACGGGCCGATTTGACCAGTGCTGTGGAGCCGTTACTCGCCACAGCATCGATCAAACTCTTGCAATAGGCGGCATCCCGCACAATTTGCGAAGGCTTGAACGAGAAGCCTTCCTTGCGGGCGCTGGCTACAAAAGCTGAAAGCTCGGAAAGGGTCTGATGATTCAAGTCGGCAAGCTCCATGTGAAATATCCCGATCAGATAATGGAGCGAAGTCTAGCGCCGCATAATGACAGTTTGATTAAAACCTCCGCCAGCACACGCAACAAAGGTGAATGCTAAAGAGACAATAAAAAACCCGACCTAAGCCGGGCTTTTTATTGCAATGCCTTTTCACAATTCTTGCACTTAAATGCTTCTACTTTAATCCTTGGAAGCGCGCTTACGCTCGTGTTCCAGCAGATAGCGCTTACGGATGCGGATAGTCTTCGGCGTAATTTCCACCAGTTCATCATCATCGATAAACTCAACGGCGGATTCCAGCGTCAACTGGACAGGGGGCACCAGACGCACCGCTTCATCAGTGCCGGAAGCTCGAACGTTGGTCAGCTGCTTGCCCTTGATCGGGTTGACTACCAAGTCGTTATCGCGACTGTGGATGCCAATCACCATACCTTCATACAAGCGGTCACCCGGGCTGGAGAACATGCGGCCACGATCCTGCAGCTTCCACAGCGCATATGCCACTGCCTCACCCTGCTCGGATGAGATCAGCACGCCATTGCGACGGCCCGGCATGTCGGCCTTGACCGGTGCATATTCATCGAAGATGTGCGCCATCAGGCCTGTACCGCGCGTCATGGTCAGGAATTCACTCTGGAAACCAATCAGGCCGCGCGCCGGGATCTTGTATTCCAAGCGGGTACGGCCATTGCCGTCGGACTCCATATTCTGCAGTTCGCCGCGACGGCGACCCAGTTCTTCCATGACGGCGCCCTGGCAATCATCTTCCAGGTCAACCGTAAGGATTTCATACGGCTCGCACTTCTGGCCGTCGATCTCGCGGTAAACCACACGTGGCTTACCCACTGCAATCTCAAAGCCTTCGCGGCGCATGTTTTCCAAGAGGATGGTCAAATGCAGTTCACCACGGCCTGAAACACGGAAAACATCGGCATCCTGCGTATCTTCCACTCGCAGGGCGACGTTCACCAGCAGTTCCTTGGTCAAACGGTCACGAATCTGGCGACTGGTGACAAATTTGCCTTCGGTACCGGCCAATGGCGAGGTGTTGACCATGAAGTCCATGGTCAGCGTAGGCTCATCCACACCCAGAATCGGCAGGCCGACCGGGTTTTCGCGGTCGGCGATGGTGACACCGATACCAATTTCCTCAATGCCTGAGATGATGACGATATCACCGGCTTCCGCTTCTTCCACCGGCACACGCTCCAGACCCCTGAAACCAAGTACCTGGTTGATACGGCCCTGGGCAGTCTGCTTGTCGCCATTCATGACAACAACGATCTGGCCCGGCTTGATGCGCCCATTAAGAACACGGCCCACGCCCAGACGACCGGTATAGGTCGAGTAATCCAGTGCGGAGATCTGCAATTGCAGTGGTGCATTGCTGTCACCCTGCGGCGGCTCCACATGCTTGAGGATGGTCTCGAACAGCGGACGCATGGTTTCGGATGGGGTATTCATGTCCAATGTAGCGAAGCCGTTCAAGGCGGAGGCATACACTACCGGGAAGTCCAGCTGTTCATCGGTCGCGCCGAGGTTGGCAAACAAATCAAAGGTCTGGTTGATCACCCAATCGGTGCGCGCACCCGGACGGTCAACCTTGTTAATCACGACGATAGGCTTGAGACCCAGCGCTAGTGCCTTCTTGGTGACGAAACGGGTTTGCGGCATCGGGCCTTCAACTGCATCGACCAGCAGCACCACGCCGTCCACCATACCCAGTACGCGCTCCACCTCACCGCCGAAGTCAGCGTGTCCCGGTGTGTCGACAATATTAATGTGGGTGCCTTCATAGTTGACAGCCGTATTCTTGGCAAGAATGGTAATACCACGTTCTTTTTCGATATCACCCGAATCCATGACGCGCTCGGAGACAGCCTGGTGGGATGCAAAGGTGCCTGCCTGTTGCAGGAGCTTATCCACCATGGTGGTTTTACCGTGGTCAACGTGGGCAATAATGGCAATATTTCTTAGATTTCTGGACATAGGAGTGCTTTAGGGACGGAAAACCGTTTGATTGAAAGGGCGCGATTCTACCACATAAGTAACTAGAGTATTTCGATAAATCCTTTGACAAATCAATTCTAATGCGTATACTTCGCGGCAGATTCAGTCTTAGTTGATTGATGATTCATCGCCCTAGCCTCTCGAAGCCCGATGTCATTTTGTGGCTCTCTTGTATTTGTTACCGGTTAGTGGCTATGCCCGTGCGCCGGTAAGAATACTGAATACATTCATTTAGTTT
>PHCD01000002.1 GCA_002842135.1 Betaproteobacteria bacterium HGW-Betaproteobacteria-8
AATTCCATCTGGCGTGAAATATGGATCAGTAAAGGATAGTGAATATGTGGTATTGATATCCCCGGTATTGACCTGGGCACTGACACGGTTACCGGTACCAAGGAAGTTGTTCTGGTTAACTGTCACCCCGAAGATCACACCTTCAGAGCTGGAAAGGCCTGCACCGAATTGCACGCTACCCGTAGATTTTTCAGTCACATTGACGTTCAGATCCACCTGATCCGTAGTACCTGGTACTGCCGGCGTTTCAAGGTTCACATCTTCAAAAAACTGAAGGCGTTCGAGGCGTTGTTTTGACCGTGTGATCTTGTCAGCACCATACCAGGCCGATTCCAGCTGACGCATCTCCCTGCGTAGCACTTCATCGCGGGTACGTGTGTTACCTGTCAGGTTAATGCGCCTGACATAGACGCGACGGCCTGGGTCCACATAAAAAGTAAAGCCTACCGTATAATTTTCCTTGTCAACAGCAGGCACTGCATTGACATTGGCAAAAGCATAGCCATCGTTACCAAGACGATCACTGATCGCCTTGCTCGAATCCGTGACCTTCTGGCGATTGAAGAATTCACCAACTTCCACACTGACAAGTCCCAGTGCCTCATCTTCCGGCAACAATATCTCTCCAGCCATCTTGACCTCACTGACCGTGTATTTATTGCCCTCGGTAATATTGACGGTAATGTAGATATCGCGCTTGTCTGGTGTAATTGAAACCTGGGTTGAGTCTACATTGAACTCAAGGTAACCCTGGTTCATGTAAAAAGAGCGCAAGGCCTCAAGGTCAGCAGTCAGCTTCTGTTTTGAGTACTGATCGTCCTTGTTCCACCAACTAAGCCAGTTAGGTGTTGTCAGCTTAAACTGCTCAAGCAAGACTTCGTCATCAAAATCCCGGTTGCCCACAATATTGATGTTGCGAATCTTGGAAACCGCACCCTCTTCAATATCGAAGCGTATGGCTACCCGGTTACGCTCCTGTGGGCTGACAATGGTTTTTACCGTGGCTGCGTACTTACCCTGCGCCAGATATTGGCGCTTGATTTCCTGTTCTGCCCTGTCCAACATTGAGCGGTCAAAAATCAGACCACTTGACAAGCCAACCTGCTTCAGGCCCTCCAGCATTTTATCGCTGGGGAAGGATTTGTTGCCATTGAATTCTATAGATGAAATTGCTGCGCGTTCCTGTACCAGCACTACCAGGACGTCATTATCAACTTCAATACGGACATCTTTGAAAAAACCTGTACCATAAAGCGCCTTGATCGCTTGTGTGGCTTTTCCATCATCCATGGTCTCGCCAACCCTGACTGGCAAGTAGTTGAATATGGTGCCAGGCTCAGTGCGCTGGATACCCTCAACACGTATATCCTTCACCACAAAAGGCTCGATTGCCCACGCATTGCTGATATATGCACTGACAAGCAAAGGTAAAATATGGTTGAGCTTGATCCTAAATCCCATTAAGTTCAGCCTGTAAAAAATCGATTAATATCATTATAAAAAGCTACAACCATCAGCAGCCCCAGCAAGAATATCCCAACGCGTTGACCCGCTTCCATAACCGATTCTGGAACAGGGCTACCTTTAAAAATTTCCACCATATAATACATCAAATGCCCGCCATCTAACACCGGGACAGGTAGTAGATTGAGCACGCCCAAACTGATACTGATAAGTGCCAGGAAACCGAGAAATGCCTTCCAGCCGACGTGCGCGCTCTGTCCTGCGTAACTTGCAATACTCACAGGCCCACTAACCCCTTTCCACGAAACATCGCCGGTAATCATGCTGGCCAGCATCTTCAAACTGAATACCGAGGTCTCCCATGTTTTTGCCGTGGCTTTTACAGCAGATTCCAACGGGCCATACCTGACATTGACCAGCACCTCATCTAGCGCAGCCTGATCAATCTGGTTCATGGCTCCAATGCGCCCGATTTCTGCACCATCTTCAACCACACTATCGGGAGTGAGCTCTATACTCAACTGTTGGCTGTCACGTTCCACTTCCAGCCGGATCGCCTGCTGCGGGTGCTGGCGGACAATTGTAACGAACTGCTCCCAACGATTTACAGCTTCGCCATCAACGGCAAGTATCTGATCTCCGCTTTGCAGGCCGGACCTCTCGGCCACACCCCCCTGAACCATATCGCCGATAACGGCAGGAACAATCGGCTGGTATGGCTTCAGACCCAGTTTATCGAGAAAATCGCCTTCATAATCCTCTCGTCCTATGCTCTTCAAACTAAGAAGGTATAGATGTTTTTCATTCGATTTGTCTACCGTTTCAACATCAACCGATTCGGATTTCAGTGATTCCTGCAACAATACCCAACGTACGTCCTGCCATGTCTGCGTTGGATTACCTGCCACTGCCTGTATGCGTTGCCCTGCCTTCATGCCGGCCTCGGCGGCAGGAGTTTCCAGGGGGATTTCATCCAGCAGTGGCTTCATCCCCATCACGCCGTGCATGAACAACCACCAGTAAAGGAAAATGGCCAGCAGCAGATTAGCCACCGGGCCGGCTAAAACTATGGCGATGCGTTTCCAGACGGATTGACGATTAAAAGCACGAGAGATATCTTCATCCGGGCTAACGGGCCCTTCCCGCTCGTCCAGCATTTTGACATAGCCGCCAAATGGCAACACAGCCAACACAAACTCGGTTCGATCCCTGCCGAATGTCCTGCTAAATATTGGCTTACCAAAACCAATGGAAAAACGCAGAACTTTGACTCTACACCAACGCGCCGCCTGAAAATGGCCATATTCATGGATGGCGATCAGTACGCTAAGCGTAAAAATAAATGCAGCGATGGTCAGCATTTAGTGGTCAAGCATCCAGTTTTTGGCCAGTTGACGAGCCATCTGGTCGGCTTCGATCACGATCTCAAGTGTATCGGCTGGCACGATCGCAGATTGCCCCAGCACGGATTCAATCATGGCCGGAATGTCGGTAAAGCCTATCCGGTGATGCAGAAATGCATCTACAGCAACCTCATTGGCTGCATTGAGGATGGCGGGCGCTGTACCGCCCATATCGAGCGAATCGAAGGCCAGTCGCAGGCAAGGAAATTTATTCATGTCAGGCGCTTCAAAATCGAATCTGCCGATTTTAAAAAGGTCCAGGCTGCTGACACCGCTATCCAGGCGCTCCGGATAGCCCAAGGCATAAGCAATAGGGGTTCTCATGTCAGGATTGCCTAGTTGAGCCAATACTGACCCATCAACGTACTCGACCATGGAATGAATCACGCTTTGTGGATGCACTACCACCTCTATTTGTTCCGCACTGGCGTTGAATAGCCAATGCGCCTCTATGACTTCGAGGCCTTTGTTCATCAGCGTGGAGGAATCGATGGTGATTTTCGGCCCCATCACCCAGTTTGGGTGATTCAAGGCCTGTTCAGGCGTTACACCTGTCAACTCAGTCAGACTTGTGTTACGGAAAGGCCCAC
The DNA here is from genome assembly GCA_002842135.1 of Betaproteobacteria bacterium HGW-Betaproteobacteria-8. The sequence continues at coordinate 3,458 of PHCD01000002.1, forward strand.
CTGAAGCTGTAAGCAGAATGCGGCGTATACCTGCCTCATGCAAATGCTTCCTGCGCTGTTCAGGCATTACCTGGAAAATCGCATTATGTTCGCTATCTATCGGCAACAATGTAGCCCCGCCCTGTTCAACAGCCTGCATGAACAGACTGCCAGACAAGACCAGGGTTTCCTTGTTCGCCAATAATATTCGTTTGCCAGCCTTGGCGGCGGCAAGTGAGGGCTTGAGCCCGGCTGCACCAACAATCGCTGCCATAACCACATCGACATCGGCATGTACGCTGACAAATTCAAGCGCCTCCAGCCCGAACAAGACTTCCGTATCACTACCGGCTTTGCGTAAATCCACTTTTAAACGTTCAGCGGCAGACTCATCCAGCAACACGGCATAGCGTGGAGAGAATTGCAGGCATTGCTCATACAACTCTTCAGCCCTGCTGTTAGCAGTCAGCGCAAATGCCTGAAATTTCTTTGGATGACGTGACATGACATCCAGCGTCTGCTTGCCTATCGTGCCCGTAGCGCCAAGAATTGTGACCAGGTTGGCCCTAGGCATAAAACGACTCCATCACCAGAAAATACGTAGGAAAATAAATAAAAAACATGACCAGCGGCAAAGTGGAAGTCAATCCGTCTATCCTGTCCAGAATACCGCCGTGTCCGGGCAGAAGACTACCGCTATCCTTGACCCCGGCTTGCCTTTTAACCAGCGACTCAAGCAAGTCGCCCATGATGCTGAGTACAGTAATGCCCAACAGGCCAACGATCGTCCAGTAAGGCAGCGACAAACTAACGCAGAGAATCGCCCCGTAAACGGAAACTCCAAGCCAGGCGCCCAGCACGCCTTCCCAAGTCTTCCCGGGACTGATCTGCGGCGCCAGTTTGTGTTTGCCGAAACGCCTGCCGGCAAAATATGCGGCGCTATCTGCGATCCAGACCGTAGCCATCACCATCAACAATAGCCATGGGCTGATACCGCGCATACTGACCAGAGCCAGCCAAGTGGGGAAAAGAATCACCAGGCCGATGAATGCCAGTACCGCAGGTTGCCTGATCTGAAAGCGCATCATCAGCCAGGCTGGGGATACCATCAGCCAGAATATGGTAGCTGCAAGTATGCTGTAAAACATGACTTGTGGCTGCAAGGTCGGCATGCCGATATTGTCAGCCAGTATAATAATGACGCCAAAGACTATGGCCGTACTGACGTATACATGACGCCAGGGCTTTGCCAGCTTGGCAATCCCGGCCCACTCCCAAAAAGCGATTGCAATGAAAGCCAGCATCAAGAGCGCCCAGTAGACATCAGGCAGGAAAAATACCGCAGCAAGGAAGCCCGCCATCAATATCACAGAAGTCAATACACGGGTTTTAAGCATGTTTTTTATTCCCGGTATCTGGTGGCGATTGACTTAATTGCTCGCTGGTGCGGCCGAATCTTCTCTCCCGGGACTGGAATGAATGTATGGCTTTATTGAAAGCAGTCTCGTCAAAATCCGGCCAAAGTGTGTCTGTAAAATAAAGTTCAGTGTATGCAAGCTGCCAGAGCAGAAAATTGCTGATGCGTTTTTCGCCACCCGTGCGGATAAACAGATCCGGCTCTGGTGCGTATTGCATTGCCAGATGTGTAGCCAGGTCCTCTTCCGAATAACCTCCGGCTTTTTCCGGTTCCTGATTGGTCAGCTTGTTGATAGCTTGTATCAAATCCCAGCGTCCGCCGTAGTTTGCTGCAATGGTTAAAGTCAAACCGGTATTGTTCGCTGTCAATGCTTCCGCCGCATCAATACGGGCGCAGAGCGATGTATCGAACTGGGAACGATCGCCGATGACAATCATGCGGATGTTGTTTTGATGCAGCTTGTTGACTTCCTGACTGAGCGCTTCCATAAACAGGCCCATGAGAAAACTGACCTCTTCCGGCGGACGGCGCCAGTTTTCACTGCTGAAGGCAAACAAGGTTAGGAATTCAACGCCCAGCGTAGCACATGATTTAACCATGGCTCGCACAGTCTCAACGCCACGCTTATGCCCTGCCACCCTGGGCAAAAAGCGTTTCTTGGCCCAACGGCCATTGCCGTCCATGATGACCGCAATGTGCCGTGGAATAAGAGATGTAGCAGGAATGGTCTTTGTGGAGCTGCCAAATAATGCCATTACTGCTCCAGTATCAGGTAATGCACAAATATAACTCAGCCAGTCCGATGGCTAAACCGCCATCAACTCGGCTTCTTTGGCTTGCAAATGCTTGTCGACTTCCGCGACGAATTTGTCCGTCAGCTTCTGCACGTCATCCTGCATGCGACGCTCATCGTCCTCACTGATTTCCTTGTCCTTGGTCAGTTTCTTCAGTGCGTCATTGGCATCACGCCTGACATTACGTATAGCAACCTTGGCGTTCTCACCTTCGGTGCGCACGATCTTGGTCATCTCCTTGCGACGTTCTTCCGTCAGCATCGGCATTGGTACCCGGATCATGTCGCCGTTGGTGGCAGGATTAAGGCCGAGGTCGCTATCGCGAATCGCCTTTTCCACCTTGCCCACCATGTTCTTTTCATAGGGCTGCACGTTCAGCGTTCTGGCATCGCCCAGATTGACGCTGGCCACCTGATTGACGGCAACCATGGAACCGTAATATTCAACCATGACGTGATCCAGCAGGCCGGTATGTGCGCGGCCGGTGCGGATCTTGGTCAAATCCGTCTTTAATGATTCCAGCGATTTCTGCATCTTCTGTTCGGCAGTTTTTCTTACATCGTCCAGCACGTTCTTCTCCTTACATTTTCAATCGTATGCCAGTGATTATGGCAATACTTTTGTACCTTCGTCTTCACCCATCACAACGCGCTTGAGTGCGCCCTGCTTGAATATACTGAAGACGGAGATAGGCAGATTCTGGTCCCGGCACAGGGTCAGTGCCGTGGCATCCATGACCTTGAGATTCTTGATGATGGCTTCATCGAAAGTGATGGTCTTATAGCGCATGGCATCCGGATGCGTCTTCGGGTCGTCGGTATAGACGCCATCCACCTTGGTCGCCTTCAATACGATATCCACATTCATTTCCATACCGCGCAATGCAGCTGCAGTATCAGTCGTAAAAAACGGATTGCCGGTACCGGCACCGAAGATGACTACACGCCCCTCTTCCAGGTAGCGCATGGCCTTGCCGCGGATATAGGGTTCTGCGACCTGTTCGATATTGAGTGCGGATTGCACGCGCGCCTTGAGGCCGACATGTCTCATGGCGTCCTGCAGGGCCAGCGCATTCATGACAGTTGCCATCATGCCCATATAATCGGCCGTGGCGCGGTCCATACCTTCTGCAGCTGGTGCAATGCCGCGGAAGATGTTGCCGCCGCCGATGACGACCGCGACCTGGACTCCCAGACCGACTACTTCCTTGATTTCTTCAACGATGCGCGAGATGGTAGCGCGATTGATGCCATAGCTGTCATCGCCCATCAGGGCTTCGCCTGACAACTTGAGCAAGATGCGCTTATAGGCTGGAGCGCCAGATGAGATGTGAGATGAATCGGACATATCGCTCCTGTCGTGATGCTATTTAGAGTAATGCTGTTTTTATTCTTGCTCAGGTTTCCCTGAACCTATCGTGCAAAAACGTTAACGGCAACATGCTTAAGATGTGCCACTAACGTTTTGCATTATGACATTTTTGCACAGCGAGCTGTGCAATAGGTACTTAAATCTTGGCTGCAGCAGCTACTTCAGCAGCAAAGTCGGTCACCTTCTTTTCGATGCCTTCACCAACGACAAACATGGTAAATGCGGCAACGCTGGCGTTGTTAGCCTTCAATAGCTGATCAATGCTTTGCTTGCCTGCAGGATCCTTGACGAAAACCTGGTCGAGCAAGGCAACATCCTTAAGGAATTTTTGCACTGAGCCTTCGATCATCTTCGCTGCAAATTCAGGCTTGCCGGATTCTGCAGCTTTCTGAGTCGCGATGGAACGCTCTTTCTCGATCAATTCGGCCGGTACGTCATCCTTGGAAAGGGCAACTGGCTTGGAAGCTGCAATATGCATTGCAATGTCTTTAGCCAGGGCTTCATCGCCGCCAACCAGATCAACCACAACACCAATCTTGCCACCATGGATGTAGCTGGAAAGCTTGCCTTTGGCTTCGAATTTTGCGAAACGACGAATGGTGATGTTCTCGCCGATCTTGCCAATCAACTGGGCGCGTGCGTCTTCGATAACTTCATCACCGATCTTCATTGCGGACAGCGCAGTGACGTCTGCAGGGTTCTGGGTGGCGACCACTTCAGCCAGGTTGCGAGTCAGCGCCAAAAAATCATCATTCTTGGCAACAAAGTCAGTCTCACAGTTAACTTCAACAATAGCACCCTGCTTGCCATCGGCGCTGACGTAAACACCGACGGTACCTTCAGCTGCAACACGGGCAGCAGCCTTGCTCAACTTGTTGCCAAGACGAGCACGCAGCAGCTCTTCTGCTTTGGCCATATCGCCTTCAGCTTCAACCAGGACCTTCTTGCAGTCCATCATAGGCGCGTCAGTGCGCTCACGTAATTCCTTCACCATGCTGGCAGTAATTTCAGCCATGCTTTACTCCTAAATGTTCTAATAATCTTGATTTACGAAGGTCGGGCATAAAAAAGGGGCACGTATGCCCCTTTTTTTCAGGGTTATTCCGCAGACGCTTCTTCGACTTCGACGAATTCTTCTTCTGTAGCAGATTTAACGATTTCAGTAATCGACTGGCTACGGCCTTCAAGTGCAGCATCAGCAATACCGCGTGCGTACAGGCGGATTGCGCGGCTCGAGTCATCATTGCCAGGAATCACGTAAGCGATACCATCCGGGGAGTTGTTAGTATCAACCACACCGATGACAGGGATACCGAGCTTGGCAGCTTCAGTGACGGCGCCACTTTCATGACCGACGTCGATGATAAAGATAGCATCAGGCAAACCGCCCATGTCCTTGATACCGCCGATGGAACGCTCGAGTTTTTCCATTTCGCGCTTGAGGCCAAGCGCTTCTTTCTTGCCAAATTTTTCCATACCGCCATCCTGGAGCAGGGCTTCCAGCTCATTGAGGCGCTTGATGGATTGTTTAACTGTCTTGAAGTTGGTCAGCATGCCGCCCAACCAGCGGTGATTCACATAAGCACAGCCAGCGCGCTGAGCTTCTTCCTTAACGATTTCACGAGCCTGGCGCTTGGTGCCAACGAACAGGATACGACCCTTGTTTGCAGCCAGTTGACGCACGTATTTCAGTGCATCTTCAAACATGGGCAGGGATTTTTCCAGATTGACGATATGGATCTTGTTACGGTCACCGAAGATGAACGGTGCCATTTTAGGATTCCAGTAACGGGTTTGATGGCCGAAGTGAACTCCGGCTTCCAGCATTTGACGCATAGTAACGGACATAATAGTCTCCAGTAAGGGTTAATGCTTCCACACTCCCAACAACACCAAGTCAATGCTTAATGGAACAAGCCTTGCATGGCACCCTGTACGGGGAATGTGTGCAGATTTCCATTTAACAGGACGATTCCTGCTAAATGGGTGCAGTATGCTACCATAAGCACCCGTTTGGATTCAAGGAAATTTAGGCTTTCAGAGCCGCTAAAAGGCATTATGGCAATTACTATCAAGAACAACGCAGATATTGAAAAAATGCGCGTGGCTGGCAAGCTGGCAGCCGAAGTGCTGGACTTCATCACGCCCCACGTCAAACCTGGCGTAACAACCGGAGAACTCGATCAATTGTGCCACGACTACATGGTCAAGGTACAGAAGACGATACCGGCACCGCTGAATTACGCGCCACCTGGCCACGTCCCTTACCCAAAATCCATCTGCACTTCCGTCAATCACCAGATTTGCCATGGTGTGCCTGGCGAAAAGGTCTTGAAGAACGGCGATATCGTCAACCTGGACATCACCGTCATCAAGGAAGGTTACCACGGCGACACCAGTCGCATGTTCTGTGTCGGCGAGCCGTCGATCCAGGCTAAACGCCTGTGTGACATCACTTATGACTGCATGTGGATGGGCATCGCCAAAGTCAAGCCTGGCGCCACGTTGGGGGATATTGGCCATGCGATTCAAAGTCATGCTGAAAAAAATGGCTACAGCGTCGTACGCGAATTTTGCGGACACGGTATCGGCAAGAAATTTCATGAAGACCCACAGGTACTGCATTATGGGAGGCCGGGCAGCGGCCTGAAATTGCAGGCCGGCATGATATTCACCATAGAACCCATGATTAATGCCGGCAAGCGTGATATCAAGCAACTGAATGATGGCTGGACCATTGTCACCAAAGATCACAGTCTTTCTGCTCAATGGGAACATACCGTGCTGGTCACGGAAACCGGTTATGAGGTATTGACCGTTTCTGCGGGAACGCCCGCCCCCTCCGCCGCGATCCAGGCATAAATTTGACTCGAAACGCGCACGCACCGGAAAGCTCCGCCAAAACCTGGCGGCAGCGGCTGCAAACCGAGCAGGCTGTACTCAAGGCCAGGTTTGCTGAAGATGCCAACACCTCACGCCTGCTGAAGCAGCACAGCAAGCTGGTCGATATCCTGCTTCAGGATTTATGGCGTGTAGCCACCATCAGCAAGGATGTATGTCTGGTTGCTGTCGGCGGCTACGGGCGTGGCGAACTGTTCCCGTACTCCGACGTTGACCTGTTGATCCTGTTGCCTGAACAGGCAAGTGCCGAAGTCAATCAATCCATTGAATCCCTGATAGGCCTGTTCTGGGATATCGGCCTGGCAGTCGGCCATAGCGTAAGAACCCTGAGCGAGTGCGGCGAAGAGGCTGCCAAGGATGCCACTGTACAAACCAATTTACTGGAGGCGCGCTACCTGACTGGCGACAGGCAACTCTATCGCCAGTTTGAAGCACTGCTTGGCAACTTGATCACGCCAGCCGATTTTTTTCAGGCCAAGATGCAGGAACAGCGCTTGCGCCATGCTCGTTTCAATGACACGGCATACAACCTGGAACCCAATATCAAGGAAAGTCCCGGAGGTCTGCGCGACCTGCAGAATGTGCTCTGGATTGCACGCAGCCTTGGGCTGGGACATGACTGGTCTTCACTGGTCAAACACGGGCTTATCACACAATCCGAAGCCCGGCAGATACGCCGCCATGAACGGCATTTGCAGATGCTGAGAACCAGGCTGCACTACCTGGCCAGCCGCCGGGAGGACAGGCTGATTTTCGATTTCCAGAACGACCTGGCGAAGTCGCTGGGATTCACCAACACGCCGCGGCGCCGTGCCAGCGAACAGTTGATGTACGGCTTCTACAACAGCGCCAAATTCATCAGCCTGATGAATGACATCTTGCTGCAACTGCTGGAACAGCGCATCAGCCCCGCTCAAGCGCCAGCAACACCCATTAACGACAGATTTGAAGCGCGTCACGGCCTGCTCGACATCAAATCAACCATCATCCTGCAACGCGAACCTTCTGCGATCCTGGAAAGCTTTCTGTTACTGGAGACCCACCAGGAACTGAAGGGTATGAGTCCAAGCTTGCTACGGACGCTGCATCGTGTCAAAAACCTGGTGAATCGCGAATTCCGCCAATCCAGGAAAAACAAGGACCTGTTCATCCAGATACTGCAAGCGCCGATAGGTGTGACGCACACATTCAGATTGATGAATCGATACGGCATACTGGGCAGATACATCCCAGCCTTCGGTCGCATTGTCGGGCAAATGCAGCATGACTTGTTCCATGTCTATACGGTCGATGAACACATTCTGAACGTGCTGCGCAACTTGCGTCGCTTTGCCCTCAGCAAGTTCGACCATGAATTCCCGCTCTGCAGCAGACTGTTTGCCGCATTCGACGCGCCGCACCTGCTCTATCTGGCCGCCCTGTTCCATGACATTGCAAAAGGCCGGAATGGCGATCACTCGACCCTGGGAGCGGTTGATGCCAGAAAGTTCTGTCGTCAGCACGGTTTGCCGAAGGCCGATTGCGAACTTGTTGCATGGCTGGTCGATTCACACCTGACCATGTCGAAAGTCGCACAAAAATCCGATCTGTCCGACCCTGCAGTTATTGAGCAGTTTGCACAACTGATGGGCAACGAACGCCGATTGACAGCGCTTTACCTGCTCACGGTTGCCGATATTCGTGGCACGAGTCCCAAAGTCTGGAACGCTTGGAAAGCCAAGCTGCTGGAGAACCTGTTTTTTGCAACGCAGCGCTCCCTCCGGGGCGACAGCACAGACGCCCAAATGGAAATCGAACTCAGGCAAGCACAAGCCCGGGAAAGACTCAGCTATTACGGCATCAGCCAGGATAGCTACAGGGACTTGTGGCAAAAACTGGGAAAACAGTATTTTCTTCGCTACGAGGGTCAGGAAATCGCATGGCACACTCGCATGCTGATCGCGCATTCCGACACTCCGGATGTCATTGTCCGCGCTCGCCTCAGTCCTGCAGGCGATGGCATTCAAACCATGATTTATACATTGGACAGGAATGACCTGTTTGCCCTCATCTGTTCATTTTTCGAGCGTTGCAGTTACAACATTGTGGAAGCTCGTATCCATACCACACTGCACAGCTATGCTCTTAACAGTTTTATTGTTTTAGATCATAATGATAGATCAGTTAGTTATCGTGACTTATTAAACTATATCGAATACGAATTGACACAGAAGCTGTCAGAAAAAAACGCTGCCTTAGCCCCCGTGAATGGTCGCGTAAGCAGGCAGGTGAAACACATGCCGATTTCGTCCAGCATCAGCATTCAAGCGGACAGTCATAGCAATAATCACACGATAGACATTGTTGCCAATGACAGACCCGGCCTTTTATCAAAACTGGCCAGCATGTTCCTCAAACACCAGGTACATCTGCACAGCGCCAAAATCAACACTCTGGGGAATCGTGCAGAAGACATGTTTGTGGTTTCCGGGCCGAAAGGCAGCAAACTTGAGGAGCACACACTCAGAAAACTCGAGGAAGATCTGCTCAATGAGCTTTAATTGCACAAACCTTGAGCGGGACCAGCTGTAAATTGATCCACAGTTAACCTGGGAATTATCAGCTCAGTCGAGCACCGTAAAATAAAAACGCCAGCTTTAAGCTGGCGTTTTTATTGCAGTTGATTAGCCCTGAGGCTTGATCATCTTAGTTAAGTGCATCTTTCAGCGCTTTACCTGCACGGAAGCCTGGAGCTTTACGTGCTGCGATCTTCAACTCTTTACCGGTCTGTGGATTGCGGCCTGTACGTGCGGCGCGATCAGAAACGGTAAATGTACCAAAGCCAATCAGGGTTACAGTGTCGCCACTTTTCAGCGCTGAAGTAACGCTATCTGTGAATGCATCGATCGCCTTGCCTGCAGCTGCCTTGCTGATACCTGCTTCTTTAGCGACTTGTTCAATCAGTTCTGCTTTATTCATTTAGAAACTTCCCTTGTGTTATTGTTCGGAGCGCCTATCTTAACCCAGCATTCAAGCCATTTCACCACTTTTTTGCAGGGAAATTGAGAATTTTTTTGACAGTGCCTAACGCAGGAACCTGCCGCCACTGATATCGATCAGCGCACCGTTAATATGGGAGGACATGTCACTGGCCAGAAACAGCACGGAACTTGCCACTTCTTCCGCCATGGTATTGCGTCCCAGCGGTGTCTGCTTGCGGTACGCTTCCATCATCTCCTTAGTGGAATGGATCTCGTGATGCTGGGTTTCCACCGTGCCCGGCATGATGGAATTGGTGCGCACATGCGGCGCCAACTCCTTCGCCAGCGTATGAGTGAACACCATCAAGGCACCCTTACCGGCAGCATAGGCACCGGCACCGTTGGCGCCACCGGTCTGGACCGACAAGGAAAGCAGATTGACGATGCGACCACTGCCCGTGGCGCGCAGATGCGGAATCGCACGGCGGGTGACCAGGAAGGCGCTGGTGGAATTGATGTCGAGCGATTTGCGCCAGACATCCAGCGGGCATTCCTCGATCTTCGCACGCTGGACTAGGCCGCCACTGTTATTGACCACAATATCCAGTCGTCCTGCCGCCTTTACCAGGTCATCTACCACGCGGTTGGCGTCTTCCTCCGTCGTCAGGTCGCCCTGCAGCAACATGGCATCAATATTCTCAGCCTTGAGATCAACCAGCAATGCCTCTGCTGCTTCCTTGCTGCGATGGTAATGCAGTCCAATAAAGGCACCTGCCCGGCCCAGCGCCAGCACCGAAGCCTTGCCTATACCGACTGCGCCGCCGGTGACCAGTGCCACCTTGCCGCTTAAATCCAGTGATTGTGCGGGGATCATAGTGTTCTCCTCATTCATGCGATTAGCATTTCATTATTACATCAAGCAGGTGAAGTGAGAATAAACCTCCAACTTTTTGTCAAAAAACGTATACTTCGCGTCAAAAATGACGCCAGAGCTAAAAAAACAGGCGAATGAAGACAAGCATTAGCTTCGACGCTTGTTAAGCTCACAAAATACCATTCATTGCGTTGAAAGCACCGAATCATTGAAATCGCATTACGCATATCAACGACTCCTTGTCTGCCTTTTTTCAGGCGCCATATTTGCTAGCGCTTCACCAGCGCAGGCTGCGCTCTGGGCCAGCGAAGACCAGAAACTGGAGATATTCGCCGATACCCGTCTGCGTTTTGAGAAGGATTTCGACTCCAGAAAGGAATCCGGCGAGAAACGTGACGATCGCGACCGCCTGCGCCTGAGAGCGCGACTGGGAGCAAGATACGTGTTCGACGAACACTTTCGCCTGCAGGTGCGGGCAAGAACCAACCCTGAAGGCGGCCAACAGAGCTCCAATATCACGATTGCCGATTTCAGCGGCAACGACCGCGACGATTTCCACATGGCGCTGGATCAATGGTTCATTGAGGGCAAATCAAATGGCGTCAAGACCTGGCTGGGGCGCAACAGTTTTCCGTTCTGGCAGCACAATGATGCCGAAGTCCTGTGGAACGATAATGTCACTATCGCCGGTGCCTATTTCCAGAGCGAACTGCCGAAACTGCTCAACACCGCAGTCCAGTTGCGCGCCGGACACTTTGCCCTGCCGGACGGCCACCGCAACTTCACCAATCAGCTGACAGCAGCGCAACTGGTATTCGATCAATCACTCGATGCCAACTGGGTGCTGCGTTACAGCCTGGGTTATTTTTACATCAACGGTTCAGGCAAGGCTCGATATCTCAACGACGGCAACGCCAATCGCGATTACAAGATCGGCGCCGCATCGATTCAAGCCGACCATGCGCTTGATCTCGGCACCTATCGCCTTGATTTTATTCGCTTCGGCGGCGACCTGATTCACAACTTTGAGAGCTATTCCGCCACCGATAGTAATCCAGTCACCGCGCAATACCATGATGAAAAAAGCGGGTTCGCCGTCTCAACGACGGTAGGCGGCAAGGCCACAAGGCCGAATGGCGGTGGCGGATGGCATCTAAATTACCTGTATGCCTATATTGAAAAATTCGCCCTCAACAGTGCCTATGGCCAATCCAACTGGGTGCGCTGGGGAGAAGGCACACAGAGCGACGTCACTAACATGAAGGGCCATGAAATCGGCTTGCGCTACTGGTTCAGCAAGAACGTCGACATCAACAATCGCCTGTTCCTGGTCGATTCAATCACCACTGAGCAAGACGGCAACCGCTTCCGCATGGATTTGAACATCCGCTTCTAGCGAAGCATCACAACCCTTAATTCATTGAGATCAGCATGGTGTCGGCATTTTGCTGCACCCGCAACTGGCTGAGCACACTCATGCCCAACAATGGCATTTCGCCACCCTTGTTGAAGCTGACTTCCATCTGCTGGAATTGGAAACCGCCTACCGTCAGGTTCTGCACGACAGCCATGCAACCAGGCACCCGCCCTGCTGCCGTAATGAAATGCGCCGGTTTGCAATTGCGGTCCAGGCCGATCTCGGTTGCCAGGCTATAGGGTATCGTTACCGAGGTGGCGCCGGTATCGATCATGAAGGTGATCGGATTGCCATCCACGCTGCCGACGACATGAAAATGTCCATCCATTTGGCGTGACAGTTCAAGAACCTCATTGCGATTTGCTGCTTGCGCCACGCCGTGAACGGCAAACGAAAACATCACGGCATCGGCTGTGCTGCCGAACGACAACAGGTTCATGCTGGAGCGGGATTGCCGATCAAGATGGATCTGGTCAGGGTACGGCACCACATATCCGTCGCTGAAACCGCTGTCGAGGTTGCACCAGCGGCTACCAGACAATACCGTAAAGCCATAATCGCCGGCTGGCAGCACGAGGCTGGCTTTCTGCCCTGTCAACAGGTAGACCCCGCGATACTCCACTTCGCCGTCCGGGCTGGTGAGAATTGCCAGCACCGGATAACGATGCTGATTATCAATATCGAACTGCGCCGCATGCTGGTGTTTTTTCACACGCGGTACCGCATCGATATCGAACGCCCGCGCACTCTGAGGCGGCCGTGCATCGCAGGCGCCACCTGCATCAGCGATCTCTGAAACATGCTCTGATTGCTGAACCGCCCCGTTCAAGCCGAGCTTGGTCGGCAGATCGAATACATAGGCAGCATAGATCAGGCCGGCCCACAGGACCGCCACCAGCAACCAGAATAATCTTTCCGGCTTCAATGCAGCATTACCTCATGGGATATTTCGGCCGGCAACCAGTTGCCGAACGGCTTTTGCAGGGTTCAAACAGGTAGGCATCGGCTTTTTCGATGTAATAGGCATCGGTATTACGCATGACATATTGGTTTTCATTGACGATGGAAGTCGTCAGCAACAGTTCAACACCAGTTGGTTCCGTCACCTTGTATACATCATAGCCTGCTGCCGCAGCCAGTGTGCCTGCGGCGAGTCCGCTGGTAGAGGCATTGCGCAACACCCAAAAGCCGGCCACGCCGCCGGTTGCCATGCCCGGTTTGTAGCCGAAAACGCTGGGGTCGAAAGAGGCGCCATGACGGATTATCTGAGATTCATAGCTGATCTCCACGGCACCCTCCTTCTTGTCGGAGACCACCATACCGGCGTTGACCAGACCGGTAATCATGTAATTGCGGAACGCACGATCGAAATGCGTGTTCTTGTTATCCGTTACAAAAAGCGGTCTATTCTTGATCTGCTCCTGGCTGCTGACCGCTAGTCTGGTTTGCTCGACCGCATCTGCGGCGATCAGACCCCAGTGCTGCACGGCGTTGAGCTTCATCTGCTGAGAGCGCTCCTGCCACTTACCCACCGGCTGGTTGGAGCAGGCGCCGAGCAAGGCTGCCAGAATGGCGACAGAGGCAAATTTCATGGACTTCATGTTGCTTCCTTTTTAAATACGTTTGTTCTGTAATACAACCACTTGACTACCATGCCTGATCAGAAACTACATCCATAGTATCCGCCGTCACCATTTCGCCATCGCTCGGATTCTTGATAATGCGCGGCGTAATGAGCAGGATCATCTCGCTCTTGGTGTTGATCTCATCCTTTTTCTTAAACAATTCACCCAGCAGCGGAATATCGCCCAGCACCGGCACCTTGGTCTCGTTATAGGAGGATGAACTGCTGATCAGCCCGCCAATGGCCACCGTCAGGCCATCCTTGGCAACGACGATGCCTTCGATATTGGCCACCTTGACCGAGTCGATATTGAAGGATTGCACCGTGTTGCCAACGGAAATCGGCGGCAAGGAGATGGCGCCCGGCAGCACGCTGGAGACATCCTGCTGGATAGACAGCGTAACTGTGCCATCGGCATTGATCTTGGGCACGATATTCAGCGTATTGCCGATATCCCGCAGTTCAGTCTCATAGGTCACCCGGCCCGGCGTAATCACGGTGCCGACCGAACTGATTACCGGGTCAGTGACCGTCACGCCGGTCACCAGGATGCGTTCCTCGCCCACAAAAACTCGGGCCGGACGGTTGTTGGAAGCAAGCAGGATTGGTGAACTCAGTGTATTGATCTGGTTGTTTTTCTGCAGCAACTCCATCCGCGCCGAAATCTGCGAATCAAGGAAACTGTAAATAAAGGAACCTGCCTGTGTCGGTACGGCGTTGTTGCCAAGGCCGAAGAACTCCTTACCGCTGCCTGAGAGATACTCGAAGTTGAACAACTGATTGAAGGAATCGCCTATCGTCAGCTCCAGAATCTTCATTTCCAGCAGCACCTGGGTGGTCGGTCTGTCCATCTCCTTGATCAGGCGCTCGATATCCCGTAACACGCCGGCATCACTGGTACGCACGATGATCAGGTTGTGTTCACGATTCACCGTGACATAGATCGGCTGCTCGGTGCGAGATACGCTCTTCAGGTCGTCCGAAGACACTACCGTGCTGCCATCTGCCGCAGTAATGGCTTTCTCGAGCTGAGCGATGCGCTCGGGCGTCAGTTCTTCTGTCACCGCCAGCTCCGAAGCCTGAGTACGCCCACCTGCTCCGGCTCTGCTGCTGCCACCGCTGCCGGCACGATTGGATCTACTGGAGGTCGAACGTCGCAGCGAGCTCTGCCCGCTTCTGGCCGAAGTGCCGCCAGCCGAGCCGGTGTTGAAATCGTCAGCCTGCACGCCAAGCGACAGGATCACGCGCGAGCCATAGAGATCCTCGATCGCCTGCGCGACGATCACGGGATTGGGGTGCAGCAGATTGAATATCTGCGTCACATCATCGCGAAAGACGACGACATCATCCTGGAACTCCTTGGCTGTCATCACGCGATACGCCTTGGAAACCTTGTCCTGCCTGTACCAGAGGCCATTGCTTCGGCTGATGGTGTCGATCGCCTCATGTACCGTCACGTTGCGCAGATAAATCGTCACCTCCTTTTCGCCAGCCTCTTGCGTCGGCACGATGTTGATGTCCGAAATCTCGGAAATCGTGCGCATAACGTCGATCAGTTTGGCCTTTTTGAACTCCAGCTTCTGGATATGGAAATTCTGGCTATCGCCGCGCTGATTAGCTCGTGACTTGCGCGGAGTGTTGACCACAGGCTCTGCCGCTGCCGGAGGCGCCTCGGACTTCTCCATAGGCGTGATCACCGTCATTGCGGTCTTTTCAGCCGGAGCAACTTCCTCGGCAAACAGTGTTGCGCTATGCAGAATACCGGGCAATAAAAAAGCACAAGCCAACAGTGCCGGTGTGCGGCGCGGCCCGAATAGATGCAGGAAGTCGAATTTCATTTCATGTTGTTTCATAGGGTAATTGCCGTTTTCAATGTGCTACTGACTTACTGAACAATGATGACCTGTCGCAGGCTGCCGGATTGCACCTCGACCTTTTTCTGATCGACGCTGATAATCTTGAGCACCGCATTGGGCTGACCGGTGCGGGACTGGATGCCGATCTCGTCGCCCTTCTGTACCAGATGGATATTGTCATCACCGTCGATCTGCAGCAGTGCCATGGATTCACCGGGGTTGTTGTGCACAAAGCCGCGCACTCGCATTTTTGGCAGGCTGACACCGCTCAGGAACGGAACAAAGCCCTGGCCACCAGTCCTGTTGGCGCCCTGCTGACCGGAAAGCTGATACATCTTGTCGCTGGTGGTAAACGGGTCGCGTTCTGAAGGCGGCTCTGCATAATCCATCAAACCATAGTCCTGCATGGCACCAACATCGATCGGGCCGGTGGTGCCAACCACCCCGCCCGCCCACAAAACAGGGCTGAAGCATGTCAGGGCCAGAAACATCAACTGCTGATAGCGTGTCGTTTTCATATCCTAGGTTTTCGCAATCTGAAAAAGAGCCTGAAAAAAGGCGTAATAAACAAAACCGACCATGGCGCCGATTACCAGGATCAGTGCCGGCTCGATCATTGAACTGAGGCGCTTGATGCCCATGGCGAGACGCTCCTCGTAATAGGCGCCGAGCTGTCCCAGCACCTGGTCCAGCGTACCACTGCGTTCGCCGACGGCGATCATGGCCGTCACGATGCTGGGGATGCGAGGATGGCGCAAACTGCTGGAGAGATCCTTGCCGGAAAGAATCTGCTCGGATGCGGCATGCAACTTGTCTGAAATCACCCGGTTCTTGACCACCTTGCCGGATATCTTCAGTGCTTCCAGCGCAGTCAAACCGCTACGCAGCAACATGCCGAGCGACCAGTTCAATTGCGCCATGATGGCAGTGGTCAGCAGCTTGCCGATCACCGGCATGCGCAGCAGCAGATCATGGATGCGCAGCTTGCCTTTGCGGGTGCGGTAAGCCATGGCTATCCCCACGACCGCCAGCAGCACCGCGCCAAGGATGTAAAGACCGTAATTGATCATGAAGGCTGACAGGTCGAGCAAAAACTGGGTCGATGGTGGCAGTGCCTGCCCACGCCCTTGAAAAAACTTGCCGAACGCGGGGATGATCTTGATCACCAGGAAAATGAACACCCCGATGGCCGCCAGCACCACAATCACTGGGTAGATCAGCGCATTGATGGTTTGCATTTTCAGCGCGGCATTCTTGTCGATGTGCTCTGCGATGCGGTCCATCACCAGTTCCAGTTCACCAACACTCTCACCCGCGTAAATCAGTGTCACCGTCAGATCCGGAAATGTCTTGGGATGTTTGCCCATGGCCATTGACAGCGGCATGCCGTTCTCCAGATCCTGCACCACTTCGCGGATGATCTTGCGCAGCTTCTTGCTGCTGACCTGAGTGCTGGACATTTCCAGTGCATGCAACACCGGCAGGCCGGCGCGCAGCATAAAGGACATCTGCTTGAAGAAGAAAATGATGTCCTGTGTTGGCACCGAGCCAAAATTCTCCAGAAACTCAATCTTGACTTCCTTGCTGAGACCGGAAGAAGAGACATCCTCCTCCTGCTCGATCTCGGCGACGAACAGTGATTGCTGGCGCAAGGCAGCAGTAGCCGAGCGCGAATCCTCGGCCTCGATCACGCCCTTGCGCTCCTTGCCCTGGGCATCTACTGCAATGTATTTGAATTTTGCCATTCCGGATCAGCTCAATGCCGCTTCACCGCGACGTTCTGTAACTCGGCCAGTGAGGTCTCACCAGCCAGCACCTTGATCGTACCGTCGCGCCACATCGGTTTCAGACGACCGCATTGCAGCGCCATGGCTTCCAGCTCCTCTTCGCTGCCGCCCTTGGAAACCAGCTTGGAAAGGTTCTCGTCGAACCACAAGGTCTCGAACAAACCCATGCGGCCGCGGTAGCCGCGCCCCTGACAAGCGGCGCAGCCGACCGGTTCATAGATAATGGTTTCCTTGTCGTCCTGATCAAGCAGATCGCGTTCTTCGGCGGTTGCAGCTTTGGCACTGCGGCAATGCGGGCACAGTCGCCGCACCAGACGCTGCGCGATCACGGCATTCATGGTGGCGCCGATCAAGTAAGGTTCGCTGCCGATATCTGCCAGACGCGTAATACTCGCCGCGGCCGTATTGGTATGCAGGGTGGAGAACACCAGGTGGCCGGTCATCGCCGCCTTCAGCGCCACGTCCGCCGTTTCTTCGTCGCGGATTTCGCCCACCATCAGCACATCTGGGTCATGCCGCAACAGTGAACGCAATGCGCCGGCAAAGCTGATCTTGTGACCGGTCTGGATCTGCGAAATGCCGTCCATGACGTATTCGATCGGGTCTTCCACCGTCATGATGTTGAGTTCAGGACTCTTGATTTCCTGCAAAGCGGCGAACAGTGTGGTTGATTTACCGCTACCGGTCGGACCGGTCAGCAGAATCATGCCGAACGGTTTACGGATGGCTTTGCGGAACTCGACCATGTCGGCGTCCGACATGCCGATCTTGGTCAGTGTCAGCGTTTCCGCCTCCTGACCGAGCAGACGCATGGTCACGCGCTCACCTAGGCGGGTCGGCGCAGTAGCCACGCGAATGTTGAATTCGGCGTCGATTGGCGGCGCCAGGTAGAAACTCATGCCGCCGTCCTGCGGCTCGCGCTGCTCGGCGATATCCAGGTTGGAAAGCACTTTGACACGCGAGATCAGGCCATTGGCAACGCTGGCGTCGGCATCGGTGTGATAATCCTGCAACCTGCCGTCCACCCGTAGCCGCACGCGCAGGCCATGCTCCTCCTGCATCATGTGAATATCCGAAGCACGGCGCAGATAAGCCTCCTTGACGATGTCATTCAACAGCTCAACGAGATCGGTATCTGTGACGGTATCGGGTGCGGCCATGGCAGCGCCCGGCGTATGCGCGGCCAGATTGCGCGAAATCGCCGCATTGAGCGCTTCCGGCTCCGCCACTGCGAGCTGAATCGGCTGCCCAAACAGGCGCTGCAAGCTGTCCAGCGTGGCGCGGTCATCAGGGTCGGCTGTGGCGACCAGCACGCCACCCTCTTTTTCCTCCAGCGGCATGATCAACTTGCGCCGCGCCAGCGCTTGCGGAATACGCTTCAGCAGGCTGGCAGGCGGCGTCAGGCTGATCGGATTGACGAAAGGCAGCTCGCGCAACTCGGCTGCGGCCTGATAAAAGGCGGAAAGCGGCAGACGGTAATGCGCACCGATGGAAGCCAGCAAATCAACGCGTTTGCGCCTGGCCTCCACGCGCAGCTCAGCCAGTGTATCGGCCTCGATCAACCGCTGGCGTACCGCCGCATCGATCAGCTGTTCAGCAGCCAGCGCCAAGTTCCACCTCCGTCGCTATCAGCACAAAATCACTCGCATTCATCAGAACACCATCTTTCGCATATTTCACAGCGCAATCACAAATGTGGCAGTCAGCCGCTGGTTGTAGCCCGGAGGCGGTTGATTCGGGGTTTGCGCCACCGTCATCTGCACCACTGTCACCATCTTGTCCAGCTCCTCCAGCCCCTTCAAAAAGCGCATCAGACCGGCATAAGTGCCTTCCATGGTCAAACGCTGCATGGGGCGCTCCAACTCGGCACCTATGCCCATTTTGGAGACCATATCCGCCACCATGTTGGGCGAAACCGTCGCCGTCGTGCGCGGAATCGCCGAAGCCATGCCGCCACCGGCCTGGGCAGTCCGCGCGGCTCTGGCGCGGGCATTTCTTGCCATTCTTTTACGGTCGTTTCTGCTAACGTTCTTGGTCTTGGTGGGCTGCGCCGCCTGTCCGCCCGCCGCTTCCGCCCTGCCGGTCACGCGGAACTCCTCATTGGCGTCGATTCTCACCATGGCATTACGCGCCACTTCGGAAATCGCCAGGCGCAAAGCGGTGGTGTCCGGCCCGGAGAGTTTCTTTTCCACTTCACGGGTCATGATCTGGGCGTTTTCCAGCTCCTTGCTCAACTCCTCCAGTTCCTTGTGGAGCGAGCGCACATCGTCCGGCGGCGCATCGGGAATGCGACCGGTTTTCACAGCCTTATCCATGGAGTCGGCGCTGCTGCTCATTTCGCTGATATTTTTCTGCATGGGATAAAAGCGCAGCATGCCGTAGCCGCCAAAGACAAACACGGCAACCGTGAACAAGGTCAAAATCTGCTCGCGCAGACTCATTTTTTTCAGATTCATGGCGTTACTCCGCTTTGCTCATCATCTGCCGGCAACTCCTCTCCCAGCAGCACTACATCTGATTCCACCAGCCGGAATGTCATGGCGTAGCCCAGTAAGCCGAGGCGGCCGGCTTGCGCCCGGACGATGGGGTCGGCCACATCGGCACCCCAGGGACGCATCGCATCCTTGAACGCCTGGATGAAACGTTGCGCGGCTGCTTCGCTCAAGGCCCATCCCTCAATACGGATGCCCATATTGGGGGTTTCCTCCAGCACGTTGATGACCACATCGTCATTGATGCTACGTGCCAATTCCTCCAGCAGATTGCGCACATAGGCCGTCCTGCCCGGTAGCTCCACCGCGAAAAAATCAAAACGGTTCATGACCTTGGCCAGCTCGGTTTCCTTCAGCTTGATTTCGTCCCGCGCTTTTTTCACGGCATCGATCTGCGCCTGCACACCGGCCACCGCCGCATCAAAGTTCTTCTTCTCGGCAGATACCTTCTGATAGCGTGAATCGACCAGCTCGTAGCGCACCTGCATCGCCAGCTCGGTGATCACGATCAGGCTCACCATCAGCACGCCAGCAGAAATCGCCCGTGCCTCCACCTGCTTCCACACCGGCGGTTTCGGGCCCTGCACAGATATCGCGCCACTGAACCGGGTCTTGCCGTGCAGCAGGAGATCGTGCGCGATGCCCTGCATACCGTGCGTTAGTTCGGCAGCCAGTACCGGCAGCTGCAGCACTTCGCGACCGGTCATGCTCTGCAAATCGCCTGCCAGCGTAGCCTCTTCTTCACAGTGGCCTGCCAGAAAAATCCGTGGCGGCTCCGGCGGCGTGACAGCATGGTAAGCCTCAAGACAGGCATCGACCGGCGAGTGCCGACCGCTCTGTTGCATGCGCACTGCCGTCACCGCACCATCCTCGATACGCAGGCTGGAGATATGCTCGCAATGCGGCTCGATCAGCACCGCCGTGGCCGGATGCTCCAGCAAGCCGGCTGCGGCGCCGCTCATTGGGTAAATCTCCATCAACTCCACCTTGTGGGCGGCAAAGGCGGCCTCCCAGTGGCGCATCAAAGCCGTATTAACGCCGCTGACCAGCCACGGGTATTGCCCGTCGCCGCCAGCCTCTCCTTCGCTTTCCGCCAACTGCGCCACCCAGCCGCAGCTGATCTCGTCCGAATCAGTACGCAACCAGGCCTGACGAGTCAGGCACTCCTCCCTTTGCGCTTGTGTGATGAAGCCCATCTCCACCGCCAGCTCGGCAAAGCGCTTGAACGCGTAAATGGTGCCGTGACCGTCGCCGATACCGTTCTTCTGCTTGCCTCGCTGCCGGTCCAGCACTTCCTGGATCTGTGCGTCATCCATATAACCCAGCGCATGCAGAATCTGCCCGGCCGTCCAGTAGCCGTTCTGCTGCATCATCAGCGGTTCAAGCTCCCAGCGGATCAGCTCCTGCATCTGAATCGCCGGGCGCGGCTTGTCAGCCGGCACCGGCAACTCAATCAGTGCCGACATCACCGCCGGGGTCAGCAGCACAGCTTTTTTGCCCTGCCAGCCGTGCTGACGCAGTTCGGTGATGACTTCGCTGACGGCCTGCTTCAGATCAGCGCTATTGGTGCTGGCGGTGTAATCGACATGCAACTGACCTTCGACGCGGCGCAACACTGCCCCGCGCAAGGTCAGGCCATCGGCCTCGCAAACGAGGATGGAATTCGGTTTGCCGAACCTGGACAATAGGCTGCCCAGTGCGGGTGGTAACTTCATACTCACTGTTCAATATTCCAGACTAGAGGGTTGGGTTTCAGGGGTGGCACTTGACGTGGTGCCAATTTGATGAAATACGGCGAATTCAGAGGCGTGTCGGCACAAGTGCCGTCATAGCGTTTGCCGTCATTGGCGACGTTACCGACATCGTTGCAAATCAGGGTCAGCACATGTACGCCGCTGGGCAGGGAGAAGTTATTGTTGCTGAGGCCGGTCAGATAAGGCGCCACCACGGCGGGCGGCACAGTCATGTTGCCTGCGGCCAGCGTCAGTGTGACCCCAGCCAGCGATGAACCCGCCGGCACCAGAACCTCACCCGCCTTGACCGGCAGTTCGCATGACAGCGCATCGCATGGCGTGACTGCGATGCGGCCTGCAGTAAACAGCAGCGAACCTTCGGCCAAGGTCAGCGTTTCGCCTGCCAGCGCAGAACCAACGGGCACGGTAACATCACCTGCCGTGACCGCTATCAGTCCGCTCGCCGGCGGCAGCACCAGATTGGCATCCGGCAAGATGGGGCTGAGAAACTCCTGCGCATCGCGCTCGGCATCAGTCGCATCGAGCGGCTTGACGGCGCCGTCATCGCGGTAATTCAGCTTCAACCGCAAACTATTGGCTGTAATCGTCTTCACCGCGCCGGTGGCGTTGTTGAAAAACACATCGATCAAATCCCATCCAGCCAGATTATTTTTCCAGTCATTGAGGCCAAGCAGCTCGCCAGCGGGATAATCCACGCTGTATTCGTCACCTGCCGTCTCGCCCACCTTGAAATCCGAACCACAGCTTTGCACGATGATCTTGTCCGGCACGGCAGCCGCCGAAGCAGCCGCAGTAGCGCATGCTGTTCCGTCCACTTCGGCATGCTGACCGAATACCCAGCCATAGTTCGGTGCATCACCGGCCGTTCTCCAGCCATCAGGAAAGGACAATCCATCTCTCCCCGGCAGGGTTTCCAGATAAGGTCCGCGCCAACCGGCCCAGATGCCGGATTGCGCATCCAGCGCCCATGCTGTCGGGGCCGGGTCGGCATCTGCGCATTTGCCATCCAGCAACTCGCGCAAACAAGCCGGCAACCGGCCCATGTCGGCCACAAAGCCACTGATCTCTGGTTCTCCATTGACCGTGCGATTAGCGTCGCCAACGATGGCGCGTTTGATCAGCGTCAGGCGTTGTTTGGTTTCGTCATATCTCGATTGTTCATCCACGCCATCAACGACGGCGGTGCCAAGCAAGGCCAGCGAACCGAGAATGAAGAGAATCAGCAACAATTCCACCAAGGTGAACCCGGCTGCCTTGTGTGTGGAATATGTCGTCGCTGTCAGATGCATTTCAGGCAACTTCATTGCAGGCAGAGGATGACATCGTCGCCGATGACTGTGTTATAAATTTCCGCACAGTTGGCGGCTGCCAGCACGCCAGCCTCCAACAGGCCATTCGGGCCGGAGCTGACAAGACGTGCTTTTTTCGGCTGGTCCAGATCGAACAGGTAATACGGCCGGCCGCGCTTTTCTTCCGCATCGAAGGCAGCACACGTCAGACAAGGCCGCCAGACAAAATAGACACCTTCGGCCAGCTTGGTGAACGGGTCGGCCACAGCACGCATGGGCTCAGCCACTACAGCGCCGACGGTCGGCGAGCCGCCGCCATCGAAAGCCAGATTAACGCCAACCTCAACGTAGCCATCACCCGTGTTTTCCAGATACGGGCCGCGCCAGCCGCGCGCAGTGTCCGGATCCCACAACTCATCTACTGGCAAGGCGGCGTAGTTTGCACCATCCCAGAACTGGTCGGTCTGCAGAAAAGTGAAATCGGCCGCATGCTGGCGAACTGGATACGAACCAACATCGCGCCTGTATTGCTTTAGCGCCTTACCAATTTGGGCCATCTCTGACCGGACGATCTGCTCGTTGGCATGTTCATCGACGCCGTCATAAGACAACAAGGCACCAACGGTCAACAAAGCCAGCAATCCAATCACCACCAGCAGTTCAACCAGGGTGAAACCGCGCATAGGTGCGGGTTGCAAAGATTTATGTGTCACATGCAGGGAGGCGGTCACTAAACATTCAGGCAAGACCAGGCCTTGCATAAGGCCGAACACGGTCATTGCAGCGCCAGGACTTGCCTGAAAATTCAACCTCATGCTTATCTCCAAAACCCATATTTATTATTCTTTTTATTTTTATTGTTCAAACACTTGCGCTGCACTGCAAAATCACCGGCAGCAGATGCAGTAAAGGGGCGAGACCTTGTCGGCCCCGCCCCGCTGTCATTTAATCAAACTGCGATTAAATTATTCAACAGTCTTTGTAGCATCAGCCAATACTTCGTCCAGGGTCTTGCCTTCTGGAGTCAGGACAGCGATCAAACGTGGCTTGTCGAAAACATTTACGTCGGTGATAGCTTCAGCAGCCGTCAGTGGAGTGTTGTCATTCAGATTAAGAACAGCATCTTCTGCACCTGCCGCCACGTGGAACAAACCAACGAAACGGCCATAGTTACGCGCTGGGTTTACGGTACGGCTAGCATAAGTCGGTGCAGAAGTCATCTGTACGGATGAATTCTGCATGCTCTTGCCGGCGTCACCACCGAAGCCCAGGGCCAGGATCAGGTTGCAGGTACGGTCTTCCAGGAAGTCGTTGATGGAGTTGATGCGCATCAACTGATCGCCAGCAGGCAAAGCTACACCGTCGAAGTTATTGGCAATGCTCTGACCACCAGCGGTACAGCCTGCACCGGCAGGCAAGATGGAGATGGCACTGAAGCCAACACCCAAGGCAGCAGCATCTACTTCGAGAGCTTCAGGGTTGGTACCTTCGTTGTGCGCGGTGTTAGGAACAGTATTGGCACCTGTCAGTACACCGGCATTAGCAAGGGTAACCGCTTGCAGCTCGTCGATGCCGAAATCTTCCAGCACTTCCAGAACCCTGGTGCCAGTAGGACCAGCAGCGGCAATATCCCAGCCGCCGAATGCTGCACGGGCAGCCTTCGGCACGATCACTTCGTTATCATCCGCAGCGGCAGCATCAACAGCAGTGATACCGTCAAAAGGTAGAGCAGGATTAGCAGCGTCAGACAAAATATCCCACTGGTTCGGGAAATTGCCGGTCACGGCATTGTATTGACGAATGGTGCGGTCAACGGTTTGCATGTTGTTGGCAGCAGCAGTAGAACTGGCGTTGTCACCAACACCGTCATAAGCCACCAGGGCACCAACGGACAGCAGGGCCAGCAGTGTGATCACCACCAGCAGTTCGAGAAGGGTGAAACCCCCCTGTTTATTTTTCAACATCGTGACTTCTCCTTAATTGTTGAATTGTTGTAGCAAATTGTTGTTTTAAACGGCTGGGCCGATCCGGCGCTGGGGAGCCACCGGACCGCCCAAAACCACTACCACACCTGAACCATGTTTTGGCATGGCTTATTGCAGGGGGGATTCAGGCGATCCCGGTACACGGCTGACTTGTAACCATCGGCGCTCGCCCTTATGTGTACGGAAACTTGTTACGCAAAGTGCGTGCCAAGACACTTTCATAAATTACTATGTGATTGTTTCATCTATGTTTATAGGAATTTATCCCGTTACATTTACTTACAAAATAGCAACAATTGGTTGTTGGATTGGTGGTTGCAAACAACCAGCATGGTTATTTGCAACCACCAATCCTGTTATTTACCGGCTTGATCTCCTGTCGCATTTTCGGCTGGTTGACGCTCGAGAATATTGAGCTTGGGTTTGGCTTCCTGCAGCAGTTCGACATAAAGCTGCCAGTACTGAAAAGGCAGGTCTCGCAATTGCTTGGTGAAGCTGCCGGGAAACACCGCTAGCGCATTCCGCAGTTGCAAGATGGCTTCGTTAGTCTGGCCGTTGAGCGCCAGCAGCAGCGGATAACGGTAGGCCGCAGCGCGGGTCGGCATGAAATGCAGCGCAGATTGCGTGATCTCGAGTTTTTCCTGCAGCATGGTTTCATCCGGCACCAGCAGGCGGACATAAAGGATATCGGCATAAGGCGCCAGCAATGTTTTACTGCGCACCCAGTTGAGCTGATCAAACATGGCCTGCTCCGGCGTGAACTTGCCATCGGCCACTTCACCTTCCATCACCGGCGTCAGCCAGCGTTGCAAGACCTGATAACCGATCAGCATGCTGCCCAGATGTACCGCGCCCATAACCAACACAGTGACAACCAACGCACGACCGGAGAAAGCGATACGCACCTGCGAGGTTTTTTCCTCCCCTGCCCCCAGCAGAAAGGCGGCAATGCCGAGAAAACAGGCGAACCAGAGCGAGAACTCAAACATGGCGTGAATACCGATAACGGCAAGCACTGCCAGCAGCCACCAACCGCTGAACGCCAGATGACGCCAGGCGAAAGCGCGTAGCCATGCCACAAGCCCGACCAGCAGCAACAGCACGCCGACAATGCCGGTTTCCACCAGCAGTTGTACCAACAGATTCTGTGTGTTGCCAAACATGGCCGGCAAGCCTTGTGCCAAGCCTCCATTGAAGGTGTTGAAGGTTTCCCAGCGCAATTGGCCAAGGCCGATACCGAGCCACGGCGCCTGCAAGAAGAGCTGCCAGCTTTCGCGCCATAGATGCAGGTAAGCAGCGAACCCAGAAACAGCGACGCTTTCATCCAGCGTTTGGGGCGCAGCCGTTGGCTGCGGCTCAATCATGAAAGAAACGGCCAACTGCGCCAGCGCCAACAGCGGCAATGCGATGAGCGCAATACGCAGCAACCTGCGGCTTTGCCCCTGCTCGACTTGCGCGCGCCATGCCTGTTGGTTGATGACCTTGCTGCGTAACAGAATAGCAAGCAGGGCGATGGTCAGCAGATAAGCCCAGCTGCCTTGCAGGCCAGGTAGTGAAAGCGTGAGGATCAGGGTCGTCGCAGTGATAATGGCGGCGACGGCTTTTAAGTGCGCCCGTGAATAGAGATAAAAGGCGGAAATCACTGCCAGCGCAGTATAGCTGGTGAAGTAGCTGGCTTTTGCAAATACGCCATAGCCATGCGCTTCCGATAGCAAAGCCACGACCATTACGTTTTGTGTCAGCAACTGCAGCAACGCAATGAGGCCGTTCAACAGGCCTCCCGCCAAAACAAACCAGGAAAGCGTCGTAATGATCTGCTCCCATCCGAGCTGTCGGCGCAGATGATTACCGAGAATCGCCAGAAAGAAGGCCCAGACCAGATATGAAGCCGCCATCAACGCATACTGACTGGAATGCAGCATGCCCAACAGCCACTGAATGAAAACCAATGCTATAAAACCTGGAAATATCAGCGTTATCCGCGGAATCTCCAGCGGCTGCCAGCTTTCGCGCTTCAATAAAGGCAACAGTGCAAGCAAGCCCAGCCCGCCCGCGAGCCATTCGCTATAAAAGCCAGGAATCGGTAAGCCGTGTCCTGGATAAACGAACGGTAGCGACATCATCAAGCCGATGAAGAAAAGACTGGTTGTGGGTGAAAGCAAACGATTGGCAATACGGTTGAACATTTGAACCCCTCTGGTGTTCCCTGCGGCATGCCATAAAAAACGTCTCCGGTATGGGAGACGTTTTTGCTCACAAGCTGTTGAACTTGAAGCGAGACACAATGGAGATAGCGTGTGCAGGAGACTTAAAATTTATAAATCCACGTGCTCGCTGATAGTTGCATTTTATGTGCCAGTGATTGATCCCTTATAAAATCAATGAAATATTGAATAGATTTCCAGTGAATTATTGAAATGTGGTTTTTTACAGCCACCAAAGTGGTTGTTTACAACCAACTGGTTACATATTGAAGCTAAAGCATTCGCCTGTTGTCATCGAAGACGGCTGCCACTTGCATGCTATGATGATACGGTCGCACAGCCACTTGCCGCTTCATGCAGGCATGACAGGTATATCCATCCAGAGGCTATGCGCCGGCTACAACCGCTATCCAGACTGCAACAAGGGGGTAAGGGAATGTCGACCGAGCAGGATAGGCAGTTTCTCCAACTATGCGGCGCGGATTCCGTCGCTTACGGCGGTGGGTCTTTCGCAGCGATGGTGGTGCGCGATGGCGAGACTATCATCCGATCCGGTAACCGCGTCACCAACAACTGCAACCCCACTACCACGTCGAGATGCAGGTCTTGCACCAGGCCGCTACCAGAAAAGCTGCCAGCAAACCGTTTCCAACACCAACCCATCCCCGAATCCCCCGCTCCTTTCGATGCCTGGCTGGCGAAGAAAGACCGCCTACCCTATTGATTTGTATATCCAGACAGAACCTCCCGACAGGACAAACACATGAAAAGACCTGCCATCATTTGCCTGCTGCTGTTGATGCTTGCTGGCTGCGACAGCCCAACCAACCCGCGGCTGACCATACTCACAGAGGAATCTCCGCCGCTCAATTTTGCCGTTGATGGCAAAATCCAGGGACAGGCTGTCGAAGTGGTCGAGGCGCTGATTGAACGCACTGGCGGCAAGGTGGATATGCACATCAGGCCGTGGGATCAGGCTTATCAACAGGTGTTGAAAGAAAGCAATACAGCGCTTTTCTCAACGATGATGACACCTGAGCGCAAGACACAGCTGCAATGGGTGGGGCCGATCAACACGATGGATACCAGCCTGTATGCGCTCAAGGGCTCCGGCCTGCAGATTCGCACGCTGGACGAGGCAAAGAGCGCCGGAAAAATCGCCACGGTGACGGATTACTACAGCGAGCAGGTCTTGAAGAAGGAAGGCTTCAGCAACCTCGATAGCCAGCCTAATGAGGAGGCCGCTGTCCGCAAGCTGTTGGACGGCGAGGCGCAGCTGTTCGTCAGCAACAATACGGTGTTACCCGCTCTGCTACGCAAGGTCGGTGCGGACATGTCGCAACTGGAGATCGCTTTTACCGTCTCTACCGATCTCGGCTATATCGCTTTCTCTCCGTCCACGCCGCCGAAACTGGTAGCGAAATGGCAGCAGGCGCTGGATGGCATGAAGCGCGACGGCAGTTTTGACGCCATCTACGAAAAATGGCTGCCGCTACAGATCGCGCCGGGCATCCTGCAGATGATGACCGAGGAATACCCGCCTATCACCTTTCTACATCAAGGCCGGCCTGCAGGTTTCGTCACCGACATGGTGCGCGAGATCGCTTCTCGTCTGGATTATGCTGACAACGTCCGCCTGACCTCATGGAAGAATGCCTACAACATGGCGTTATTGCATCCGAATGTGGTGCTGTTCAGCGCGGAACGCACGCCGGAACGTGAAGAGCAGTTCCAATGGGTGGGGCCGGTGGGTCAGAACCACTCCATTCTCTACGCCAGGAAAGGCGCCAATATCAAGGTCGGCAGCCTGGATGAGGCAAAAGCGTTGCCAGCCATTGCCACCACTACCGACTGGTTCACCGAGCAGCACTTGAAGCGCGAGGGCTTCGGCAACCTGATCAGCTCCAAGGAGCCGACCGAAAACGTGCGCCAGCTGATGAACGGTGAAGTGCAGCTTTCCATCTTCACCGATATCACCATCCCCGAGATCGCGGCAGAGGCCGGCTACAGCCTGGCCGACCTGGAACCGGTGCTGACCGTCAGCCAGACCGATTTCTACATTGCGTTTTCCAGAGACACGCCGCCTGAAGTCGTGAAAGCATGGCAAGACAAACTCAATGAGATGAAGCAGGACGGCAGCTTCGAACGTATCTACAAAAGTTATTTGCCGGAGGCCGAACTGGAAGAATTGCTGAAAACGCAATAAATCATCAATTTAATCAATTTATCAAGAAAGTATTTCATGTTATTGAAAATAAATAGATTAATGCTCATTGTTTTTGCGCTTTTCCTGTTCGCCTGTAGCCAGGAAGATGCAGCACAAAGCGAACCGGCTGCCACCAGCGTACCTGAAGCCTCGCTCGATACACACAGCCGCTATCTGGATGATTGGTTCGCCGATGCCCTGACTGAGCTCGAACAGGTCGCCGCCAAACCAGCAGCGCAATCAGGCGATTGGGCCAGCATCAAAGAGCATCTGGCAAAACTGGAAGCTGCCCGCCCCGGCACCTATTTCTATGTGCTACCGGACGGCAACTACTATTCACTGGCGCTGGATTACACCAACCTCAATCTGAGTGACCGTGGCTATTTTCAAGGCCTGTTCGCCGGCAAGCCGGTCAAGGGCTTCCCCATCTACAGCCGCTCCTCCGGCAAGAAGTCGGCGCTGGTAGCCGCCCCGGTGATGGTCAATGGCAAGGTGACAGGCGCCATCGGTGCCTCGATCTATCTGGATGACCTGCACACCGCACTGAACCGGACTTTTGCGCTACCGTCCGATTACACCTGGTTTGTCGTCGATGCCGAAGGCAACACGATGCTGGACCGTGATAGCGACTTCATTTTCATGAATGCGTTGAGTCAGGGTGGCCCATCTCTGCAGGAAGGCGTCTCACAGGCGCTGGAAACCGAAAACGGCAGCCTGCAATACGAATCGGGTGGTGTCCGCCATGCCTGGTATCAAAAGCTGCCGAACATGAACTGGTGGCTGTTCATGGCAAAGGTTGAGCCGGACACACAAATCACCCCGCAACTGACGCTCTCGCTGGAGCGTTTCGTTCCTGAATTGCAGGCCGCTCTGGATCGCATTGATGTCTCGATGGCCGGCAAGATCAAACAGCATGTATTCAACCCGCAAAATGAAGGGGAACTCCGCGCTTTGCTGGCGTCCATCCTCGAAGAGAACACCAACCTGATCAATGTCGCATTTATCGACCGGCGCGGCTTCCTGCGTCAGATCGAGCCATCGGATTACCGCAATTTCGAGAATACGAACATCCGTAACCAGCCGCAGGTCGCAGCCATGCTAAGCGAACCCCGCCCCTTGTTCAGCAAGGCTTTCAACTCGGTGGAAGGCTTTCTGGCGGTCGATATCGCTCATCCGGTTCGCAATGTGGAGCAGGAATTCGCAGGTTCGGTCAGCGCACTGATCCGGCCTGCACTGCTGATCGAACCGCTACTGAAAAAGACCAGTATCCCCGAGGATTACGAACTGTGGGTGATGCAGCCGGACGGCATGATCGTCTACGACCGCGATGAAGATGAAGTCGGCAGGATGTTGTTCAGCGATGCGCTGTATGCCGACTATGAAAGCCTGCTCAACCTGGGCAAGAACATCGTGGCATCACCTTCAGGCGAAGGCAGCTATCTTTTCGTTGCGCAGGGTGCGGCGGACAAGGTCATCAAAAAGGCCGTATGGCAGACCGTGCGACTGCATGGAAATGAATGGCGCGTGATACTGACTTACAAGCCGTACGAATGAGTGGGGAGCGAGGAAAGCGGGAAAATGCGGCGGGTGGCGGAAGCGGTGAGATTCGAACTCACGAAGGGCGTAAACCCTTGGCAGTTTTCAAGACTGCTGCCTTCAACCACTCGGCCACGCTTCCAATTTGATGTAACAACTTTACTTCCAACAGTTGCGCCTTCGACGCCGCTGCTTGTCCGGAAATAGCTGGCCGAACTGCAACCGGCTTCCAAACGAAGCGCGCATTTTACCAGAACAATTTTCAGTCGTCTTGTAATTCCTGCCCCGGAAACAAAACGTCGGTGTAGCCGAAATTGGCCAGGTTGGTAATGCGCATCGGATAGAGTATGCCATCCAGATGGTCACACTCGTGCTGCACCACCCGCGCATGAAAACCGCTAACCAGCCGGTCTATGGGTTTGCCGTACTGGTCGAAGCCGGTGTAATGCAGGCGCTGGTATCTGGGCACGATGCCGCGCATGCCCGGCACGGACAGGCAACCTTCCCAGCCGTCTTCCATGGCTTCACCGACCGGGTTCAACACCGGGTTGATCAACACGGTATAAGGCACCTGCTCGGCATCCGGATAGCGCGGATTGGCACCGACGCCGAAGATCACGACACGCAGGCTGACGCCGATCTGCGGGGCGGCGATACCGGCACCGTCCATGTGTGCCATGGTGTCCTGCATGTCCTGGATCAGGGCGTGCAATTCCGGTGTATCAAACGCCTCAACCGGCGCAGCCTTCTGCAGCAGCACCGGGGCGCCCATGCGTAATACTGTCCTAACGGTCATGTAGTATCACCGCCTGTTCAAGTAAATGACGGATGCGCAGCATGGTGCCAGTCAACGCCAAGCCTATTTCATCGTAGTTGATCTTGTGCTTGCTATCTCCGCGTCCAGCCGCGTGATTGGCCACCGGACAGATTGCAGCATATTCAATACCCAGTTCTCTTGCCAAGGCCGCCTCCGGCATGCCCGTCATGCCTACCATCGTGGCACCGTCGCGTTCCAGCCGGTTGATCTCTGCCGCCGTCTCCAGGCGCGGCCCCTGTACTGCTGCATAGACGCCACCATCAAATAGAGGCTCATTGGCGAGTTTGGCAGCCTTCTTGATGACCGCTCGCATTTTCGCACTGTAGGGTTCGGTGAAATCAGTATGCTTGACCGGCATGTCGATACCATCAAAAAAAGTTTGTTTGCGGCCATGCGTATAGTCGACAAGCTGCTCTGGCAGGGCAATATCTCCAGGATTCAGTTCAGGATCAATCGCCCCTACAGTAGCCACAGCCAGTATGCATTTCACGCCCTCGCTATGCAGCGCCCAGATGTTGGCGCGGTAGTTGATGGCATGTGGAGGTATCGTGTGCCCGCCACCGTGGCGGGCCAGAAAAACCACCTCATGTCCGCCAAGCTCACCGAACAGCATCGGCGCTGAAGGTTCGCCATAGGGCGTACGGATGATCTGACGTCGAATGACATTGAGATTAGCCAGTTGAGTGAGGCCGGTGCCTCCGATAATACCGAGCATGAAATTTCCTCTGCGATTTGCCACCGCTATTTAACACATGGATTGTAACGTAAACTCAGGCAAACGCCTTCATTCGTGCGGGTCGGAAGGTCTGATTTGTGGCATACTTAGGCCCGATATGAGCACCCAACATTCACAGGCGCTGGCCCTCGCCCAGACCCACTACGAAAACTTCCCGGTTGCATCCGCCCTGCTGCCCATGCGGCTGCGACAACCGATCGGCATGATCTATTCATTTGCACGGCAGGCCGATGATTTCGCCGATGAAGGCGACCTGCTGCCGGATGAAAGACTGGCGCTACTGGATGGTTTTCGCCAAGAGCTGGACCGCATACATGACAAGACCGGCCCCGAAATAGCGTTCTTTGTTAGTCTGCAAGACACCATCAACCAGCACCAGCTACCACTGCAGCCATTCTATGACCTGCTCGATGCCTTCAGCCAGGATGTGACCAAGTCCCGCTACGCCGATTTCGGCGAGGTCATGGATTATTGCCGCCGTTCGGCCAACCCCATCGGCCGCCTGCTGCTGCACCTCTACGGCAAGGCGACGCCACGTAACATCGGCATGTCGGACGCAATCTGTTCTTCACTACAGATCATCAATTTCCTGCAGGACGTGGCGATCGACTACAAAAAGGACCGCATCTATTTCCCGCAGGATGAAATGCGCAAATACCGCATCGACGAAAGCCAGATCGCCGATGGCCGCACCGATGGCACCTGGAGGCTGTTCATGGAGTTCGAGATCAAGCGAGCAAGGAACCTGCTGCAGGCAGGCGCGCCCCTTGGGCTGGTGCTGCCCGGACGTATCGGTCTGGAGATGCGCACCATTATCGCGGGCGGCGAACGCATCCTGCAAAAACTGCACAAATCGCGTGGTGATATGTTCAACCAACGCCCCGTGCTCAAGCCGTGGGATTGGGCTTATATGCTTTTCAGGGCGGTAAGCAAGCGATGAGTCCACAGCAATATTGCCAGGAAAAAGCCGCCGCCAGCGGCTCCAGCTTCTATTACAGCTTCTTGTTTCTACCCCAAGCCAGACGCGAAGCCATCACTGCGCTCTATGCCTTTTGCCGCGAAGTCGATGACATCGCCGATGAATGCACCGATTTCCAGGTTGCCCGCACCAAGCTCAACTGGTGGCGCGGCGAGATCGACAATCTGTACAAGGGACAGCCACAGCACCCGGTGACCAAGGCCCTGGCACCGGCAGTGGCAGCCTATGATCTCAGTGCCGAACATTTCCACGAGATCATCGACGGCATGGAGATGGATCTGGAATACAACCGCTATCAGGACTTCAAGCAGCTGCAGCTATATTGCTATCGTGTCGCCAGCGTTGTCGGCCTGCTTTCTGCCGCCATTTTCGGCTACAGCAACCGCGACACCCTCAAATATGCGCATGACCTCGGCATGGCTTTCCAGCTGACCAACATCATCCGTGACGTCGGCGAGGACGCCCGCCGCAACCGCATCTATCTGCCGCTGGATGAGCTGGCTCGTTTCGGTGTGCTGGAGGGAGACATCCTGCAAGGCCGCGAATCCGAGCAGATCCAGCAACTGCTGGATTTTCAGATTGAACGGGCGGAGGGCTTTTATGACCGCGCACTCAATGCGCTGCCAGCGGAAGACCGCAAGCAGCAACGCACCGGTCTTATCATGACCGCCATCTACCGCACGTTGCTGCGCGAGATCAAGGCAGACGGCGCACAGCAAGTACTCAATGCCAGAGTCTCACTGACGCCACTGCGCAAGCTGTGGCTGGCCTGGACGACCTGGATCAGGATCTAGGGCGTGGTTATTCCAGCATGACACGCGTGGCTGTCATCGGCGGTGGCTGCGCCGGGCTGGCGGCAGCCGCCAGACTGGCCGAACATCGCATCCCTGTCACCCTGTTCGAGGCCGGGCACCAGCTCGGCGGCCGCGCACGCGGCATTTCATGGCAGGGTCACACACTGGACAATGGCCAGCATATCCTGCTCGGTGCTTACAGTGAGACTCTGAGCCTACTCAAGCTGGCTGGCGTCGACGCGCAACAAGCTTTTTATCGCCTGCCGCTGCAACTCACCGTACAACCGGATTTTGAACTGCGTGCATGCAAAACCCTGCCCGCCCCGCTGCATATTCTCGCCGGACTTTTACAGGCCAGCGGTCTGACATGGCAGGAACGCTGGAGCGCGGTGCGCTTCATGGCCTGGATAAAGCTGAACGGCTTCCAGCTAAAGCAGGACGAGTCTCTGGCTACCCTGCTGGCACGGCAAAATCAGCCGGAAAAACTCACACATTACCTGTGGGAGCCGATTTGCCTGGCGGCGCTGAACACGCCGCTGAACAAGGCCAGCGCGCAGGTGTTTCTCAATGTTCTGCGCGACAGCTTTTCCAAAGCCAAGGCCGATAGCGATACGCTGCTGCCCAGACTGGATTTCTCTGCGCTGATGGCCGAACCTCTGGCCGATTACATCTGTGCGCAAGGCGGGCAAATCAGGCGCATGCAGAGTATCGAGGAGGTCCGGCATGAAGCTGCAGGATTCGAGCTAAAAATTGCCGAAACGGCGGAATCCTTCAGTCATGTCATTCTGGCGGTTTCACCCTTCCGCTTGCCGGATATCACGCAGCAGCTTCCTGAACTGACGGCCATCCAGGAACAATGTCAGGCTCTGCAATATCAGCCGATCTGTACGGTTTATCTACAATTTGATGCGCAATTGCAGCTTCCGCAACCCATGATCGGCCTGAGCTATGGGCTCGGCCAGTGGGTATTCGATCGCGGTCAGCTTTATGGGCAGCCGGGGCTGCTGGCGGTCGTCATCAGCACGGAAGGCGCGCATCAGCGCCTGACACAAGATGCCTTGGCAGAGACTTTGAGCCGGGAACTGGCTATCAGCTTCCCTGCCCTGTCATCCACGCTGGAAAATCCGCTATGGCACAAAGTGATTACGGAGAAACGCGCGACCTTTGCCTGTAGCGTCGACCTCCAACGCCCGCAGATGCAAACCACCATACCCAATCTTTACCTTGCCGGCGACTATGTAGCGGGCGATTACCCGGCTACCATCGAAGGCGCTGCCAGAAGCGGCGCTGCAGCGGCGCGGGCCATTATTGAAAATCGTTAATCGAGAGATCTACATGTCTTACACAGCATTCAGGAAACATACGACCACTGCTGACAGCCTGAAAGACCGGGTGATTCTAGTCACCGGCGCCGGTCAGGGCTTGGGCCATTCGGCAGCACTGACATTCGCACAGCAAGGCGCCACGGTGATACTGGCCGGACGCAAACAGAACAAGCTGGAAGCGGTCTACGACGAGATATTGGCTGCCCGGTGGCCGGAACCACTGATCTTCCCACTGGACCTGGAAAAAGCCACAGAAGAAGACTACAAGGCCATGGCCGAGGGCATCTACCAGCAACTGGGGCGCTTGGACGGCATTCTGCACAACGCCGCGCATTTCGACCGGCTCGGTCCGCTGGATATCAATACCGCCAAAGAATTCGAGCGCATGTTCAAGGTCAACGTCATCGCGCCCTTCGCATTGACCAAAGCCTGTCTGCCGCTACTTAAAATGTCGGAGGATGCTTCGGTCGTCTTTGTTTCCAGCTCTGCCGGTTATGAAGCCGCTGCCTACTGGGGCGCGCATGGCGTCAGCAAGAAGGCATTGGAACACCTGATGCAGACCTGGTCGCTGGAATTGCAGCAATTTCCGCAGATCAGGCTCAATGCCGTGATTCCCGGTGCCATCCAGTCACCGCAACGCAAGAAGAGTCATCCGGGTGAGATGTATGCAGAGCTGCCAACTGCAGACAGCCTGATGGAGCATTATGTTTACCTGATGGGACCGGACAGCAGGAATGAACGTGGCCAGGTGTTCGGCCAGTAATTTAGGGAAACTCTGATTAAAAGAGTGAGCGGGATGAAGTGCAACCGCAAGGATTGTGTCCGTCAAGACGGCTGCCAAGGCAGCTCGGCTTAACGCCACAAGGCGCCCGGAACGCAACAGCCGAGATAGTATGCGTTATACGGCGAGGTTGTGAGTACCGCGTAACGCAGCAATTCGCCCGAGCAACCATTTAATCAGAGTTTCCCTAGGTATTGCGCAGGTGATTCAAGGCCTGCTCCAGGCGCTCCACTCCCAGCACCTCAAGACCCTTGATCGCCTGTTTCGGCGCATTGGCCTTGGGTACGATGGCTTTGGTAAACCCCAGCTTGGCGGCTTCCTTCAAGCGCTCCTGACCGCGTTGCACCGGCCGCACTTCCCCGGCCAATCCAACCTCACCAAAAACAATAAGTTTATTATCCAGTGGTTTGTTTTTTAAAGAAGAAACGATTGAACAAAGCACAGCCAGATCGACTGCCGGTTCACTAATCTTGACCCCACCGACCGCATTGACGAAGACATCCTGATCGAAACAGGCAACGCCGGCATGGCGGTGCAACACAGCCAGCAACATTGCCAACCGGTTCTGCTCGAGACCAACGCACAAACGCTTCGGGTTAGGCGCATGCGCTTCATCGACCAAGGCCTGTACCTCAACCAATAAAGGCCTGGTGCCTTCCTGCGTGACCGTGATGCAGGAACCAGCCACCTGCTCCGCGTGGTGCGAAAGGAACAATGCTGAAGGGTTGCTGACTTCGCGCAAGCCCTTTTCAGTCATGGCAAACACTCCCAGTTCATTCACTGCGCCAAAACGGTTCTTGAAGGCGCGGATCAGCCGGAAACTGGAATTAGGGTCACCTTCGAAATACAGTACGGTATCGACGATATGCTCCAGCACACGCGGACCGGCCAGCGAGCCTTCTTTGGTGACATGGCCGACCAGGATCACGGTAATGCCCAGCTGTTTGGCGGCGCGAGTAAGTTGAGCGGAACACTCGCGCACCTGCGCGACCGAACCCGGAGCTGACTGCAAGGCTTCCGAATAGACCGTCTGAATCGAGTCGATGACGGCGATCTCCGGCTTGTGGCTTTGCAAGATCGCCAGAATCTTCTCCAACTGGATTTCGGCCAGCAGATCGATTGGGCTGGCATCCAACCCCAGACGCTTGGCGCGCATGGCGATCTGCTGGGCAGATTCCTCACCGCTGACGTAAAGCGCCTTTCTCTGCGTGCCGACATGACACAGAGCCTGCAAGAGCAAGGTGGATTTGCCGATACCTGGATCGCCGCCGATCAGCACCACACCACCAGGCACCAACCCACCGCCGAGTACACGGTCGAACTCACTGATGCCTGAAGGCTGGCGCGGAATCTCCGCCGCTTCGACATCGGCCAGCTTCTGCAAACCTGCAGTTTGTGCCAGAGCCGCATAGCGATTGGCTGCGGGAGTTTCGGCAATGGTTTCCACCAGCGTGTTCCAGGCATTGCAGCTCGGACATTGGCCCTGCCACTTGGGCGATTGGCCGCCACATTCAGTGCAGCTGTAGATCGTCTTTGCCTTAGCCATCCTTGAGCACTCTCACCGGCACACGAGGTGACAGCGCGCACAGTAGCTCATAACCGATGGTTCCAGCTTTCTCCGCTACCGTATCGACCGGTAGCTGCTTGCCCCAGAGCTCGACCGGGCTACCGACACCGGAACCCGGTATATCGGTCAGGTCGACAAATAGCATATCCATGGAGACCCGCCCGATAGTCTGAGTCAATTGGCCAGACACCATCACCGGCGTGCCATTCGGCGCATGGCGCGGGTAGCCGTCTGCATAGCCGCAGGCAACGATGCCGACACGGGTATTCCTCGCTGCAGTAAAGCGGTTGCCGTAGCCGACGCTCTCCCCCGGCCGGATATCCTGCACAGCAATGATTTCACTATTGAGCGTCATTACCGGACGCAATTGGTAGGACTGTGCCGGCGTGCCGGCAACTGCGCTGGCGCCATACAACATGATGCCGGAACGGACCCAATCGGCATGGGTTTCCGGGTGGCGGAATATGGCAGCCGAATTGGCTAGGGAAACCGGATAATGCATGCCCTGCGTTGCCTGACGGAACAGTTTCAAAGGCTCATCGACGCCCGGATGTTCATCCGCCGTTGCGAAGTGCGTCATGAGGATGATCTGCGCCACATTGGAGCATTCAGCCAATCGCGCTACAGCTTGCGCATAGTGTTCCGGCCTGAAGCCGAGCCGGTTCATGCCATTGTTCATCTTGGCAAAGACCGTTACCGGCTGCTCCAGCACGGCCTTTTCCAGCATGGAAATCTGCTCGTTGTGGTGCACGACGACACTGATGCCGGCGCGAGCCACTTCGTGCAGTTCATCGGCCTGAAAAACGCCTTCCAGCATGAGTATGGTCTGCTTGAAACCGGCATCCCGCAGAAAAACCGCTTCTTCCAAACCAAGAACCGCAAATCCTTCGGCCTCTGCCAGCCCCTGTGCAGCGGCCAGCAGGCCATGGCCATAGCCATTGGCCTTGACCACTGCCATCACTTTGGATTGCGGTGCTAGTGACCTGACGATACTCAAGTTATGACGAAACGCGCCTTGGTCGATGCTGGCGTAAATCGGACGCATAGGCTTAATAGGCATCCGAGGATGTAAAGTTTTCGAAACGCGTATGCTCGCCGAGGAAGGTCAGCCTGACACGGCCGATCGGGCCGTTACGCTGCTTGGCGACGATAATCTCGGCAGTGCCCTTGTCGGGCGAATCCGGGTTGTAGACCTGGTCGCGGTAGATAAAGAGAATCAGGTCGGCATCCTGCTCGATTGCGCCGGACTCGCGCAAATCGGACATTACTGGACGCTTGTCCGGTCGTTGCTCAAGACTGCGGTTGAGCTGGGACAGCGCAATCACCGGCACATCCAGTTCCTTGGCCAGCGATTTGAGCGAGCGGGAGATTTCGGAAATCTCGGTCGCACGGTTCTCGCTCTGACGGCCGGTAGCACCTGACATCAGCTGCAAGTAGTCGATGACGATCAGGCCCAGCTTGCCGGTCTGGCGATGCAAACGTCTGGCGCGTGCACGCACGTCGAACGAGTTGAGGCCAGCCCCTTCGTCAATGAAGATCGGCGCTTCATTGAGGCGGCCAAGCGCAGTGGTCAACCTGACCCAATCCTCGTCTTCGAGCCGACCGGTACGCATGCGATGCTGGTCCAGACGACCGACCGAACCGATCATACGGGTCGCCAGCTGGGTGGCGCCCATTTCCATGGAAAACACGGCAACCGGCAGCCCAGTATCGAGCGCGACATTCTCGGCAATATTGAGGGAGAACGCGGTTTTACCCATGGAGGGCCGGCCGGCGACAATGATCAGGTCGCCGGGTTGCAACCCAGAGGTCATGGAATCCAGATCGGTATAACCGGTCGGGATGCCGGTGACTTCGCTCTGGTTATCACGCTGGAACAATTGGTCGATACGGTCTGCCACCTGCGGCAGCAATACCTTGATGTCGAGAAAACCCTCACTACTACGCTTGCCACCCTCGGCGATCTGAAAGATTCTGGACTCGGCTTCGTCCAGCAATTGCTGTGCATCACGCCCCTGTGGATTATAGGCACTCTCGGCTATGCCGGAGCCAACTTCCACCAGTTTGCGCATGACAGCCCGCTCGCGGACGATCTCGGCATAGCGACGTATATTTGCAGCACTCGGTGTGTTCTGGGCCAGCGCACCCAGATAAGCCAGGCCTCCGACAGCAGACAGTTCGGCTGCATTGTCGAGTGATTCGGCAACCGTCACGATATCTGCCGGTTTGTTATGTTCAATGAGTTTGGCGATATGTTCGAATATCAGCCTGTGGTCATGCCGGTAAAAGTCGCCGGAACTGAGAATATCAGCGACTTTATCCAGCGCTTCATTCTCAAGCAGCAAGCCGCCCAGCACCGATTGTTCGGCCTCGACGGAATGTGGAGGAAGTTTTAGAGATTCAAGTGTATCGTCAGCCATAGCGGTGAATTATAGCCCAATAAAAAAGGCTGCCTAAGCAGCCTTTTTTATTTATTTCTGT
>PHCD01000246.1 GCA_002842135.1 Betaproteobacteria bacterium HGW-Betaproteobacteria-8
GATTCCGGCGACTCCAGACTCACGCGGCCAAGTGCACCACTGCGGTAATCCACCAGGAATGCCATCGCGGTCTTTTCCATATCGACATGACCGCCCTTGATGAGGAATCCCCTGCGTTTGGCGACTGCTTCCAGCAGATCGACGTCATCCATGCCCGTTACATCAATCTTGTAGCGTGCATTCAGTAGTGCAGGGTAGCGTTCCAACATGATCTTCGCCAGAAACAATGCAACATCTTCATCAATCACTGCATTACGGCCAATCGCATGACTCGCTGCCAGCATGTAACCATCTGATTCATATTTGATTTTAGGCCACATCATGCCCGGCGTATCGGTAATGGTCATGACCTCACTGAGCTCGAAGCGCTGCTGCGATTTGGTTACGGCAGGTTCGTCGCCAACCTTGGCGATGCGGCGGTTGAGCAGGGCGTTCATCAGCGTCGATTTGCCGACATTGGGAATGCCCATGATCATCATGCGCAAGGGCTTGAGATGCGTGCCACGATGAGGTGCCAGCGCCTGGCACAGCGCGGGTATCTTCTTTGCATCCCCCGGCTTCTTGCAAGACAGCGCGACTGCCTTGACGCCTTCCTGCTGGTTGAAATAGTTTAGCCAGAGCTGGGTTGTCTCCGGGTCGGCCAGATCGGCCTTGTTGAGGATCTTCAGGTTGGGTCGCTGACGAAACAGGCGCATGTCCTCAATCATCGGGTTATGGCTGGCCTCCGGCACGCGTGCATCCAGCACCTCGATGACGACATCGATGAATTCCATGGTTTCGGCGGCCTTTTTGCGCGCCTGGGTCATATGGCCCGGATACCACTGAATCGCCATTGTTTTCCTTTGAAAATCGAAAAATACTTTGTCGGTTGCGGCTTGTGGCGTCAAGACGAGCCGCTTTAGCGGCCGTCCTGACGGACATGACCCTTGCGGTTAGTGCTACTCGTACTGTCTTCGCCTTGCCTTCGCGTCTTTTTCGATTTTGAAAGGAAAACATCCAGTCATGAAATCGGAACTGACTCCCAAGGCACCATTAGCCGAATTGCTCTATGTTCTGATTTTAACACCGTGCCAGCCTGTCATGCCTCGGTTAAACTATCGTCATGTCACTAATTCCCGAAATCAAACCCAATCAGTCCATCGAATTG
>PHCD01000247.1 GCA_002842135.1 Betaproteobacteria bacterium HGW-Betaproteobacteria-8
ATCCTTATAAAATAATATCCATACCGTCATACGAGACTTCGATGCCGTGACGGGTCAATTCAGCACGCTCTGCGGAATCTTCACGCAGAATCGGATTGGTGTTGTTGATGTGAATCAAAACCTTGCGCACATCACCGAATTTGTCGAGATCTTCGATCATACCGCCGGGGCCCGACTGCGGATTGTGCCCAATGCTGCGCGCGGTCTTGGTCATCAGTCCAAGGTCGATCATTTCGGTATCGGTCCAGAATGTACCATCGACCATGATGCAGTCGGCCTGATTCATCAATGCCGGCAGTTGCGGTTCGATCTCTGCCAGGCCAGGCGAATACCAGCATTTCTTGCCGGTGCTGATTTCCTCAATCAGCACGCCGATGGTGTCGCCGGGGTGCGGATCATTACGATGCGGAGAATACGGGGGTGCCGCACTCTTGAGTGCCACTGCGGTGAATTTCAGATTCGGCACGTTCGGCATGGTGAAACTGGTCTTGCCGTCGATTGGTACACTGTGATGATTGATACCGCAATAATGACCCAGTATATTCAGAATCTGGTTACCGGAGGTCAGGTCGCCATACACCATGTCGGTGCAGTAGATCTCGCGCTTGACCGTACCTTCACGCAACATATACAGACCGGTGGTGTGATCGATTTGCGCATCGATCAGCACGATGGCCTGTATGCCGGTATCCCTGATCGCGCGATTGGGTTGCAGCGCCGGAAAATCCTGGATCTGCTGCAAGACATCGGGAGATGCGTTGAACAGCACCCAGTTCACGCCGTCACTACTGACGCAAATCGAGGACTGTGTACGCTTTGTCGCCTTGATAGTGCCTTTACGCAGTCCATCGCAATTATGACAATTGCAATTCCACTGTGGAAAACCACCACCCGCGCCTGAACCTAAAACATGTATATGCATAATTTTCTACTTTTGCTGAAACGGAAGACCGAGTTTAAACTCATTGTCCTTAAATGACACGGGCCGCCCGAAGGCAGCCCGCAGGATGCAATCAATTAACGATTGCAAACGTACATCGTTACTTCAAAGCCGAAACGCATTTCGGTAGCAGCTGGTTTTGTCCACATAATAAATCTCCTTGATTTGATTAGTATTCACGTTCTGAAACTATGTTCCTAACGTGTG
>PHCD01000248.1 GCA_002842135.1 Betaproteobacteria bacterium HGW-Betaproteobacteria-8
GCCAATGGTATGAATTTCGCTACTCAATAACTATCTATTTTCGAACTGGGTGGTATGCATGAAATCATTACTCGGCAAACTGATTGGAAAAAATACAAAGACAAATGCAGCAGACTTGTCCTGGTTGAACGACCTGGCCAAGCTTGACGACATTACAGCCATCGAGAATTCAACCCGGAAGCTGAAAGACTGTTTCACCGACGACGCGATTAATGAGGCCGATCGATTACGTATGTTATTGGCCACGGACACGGAAAACCGTCAGCGCGTACTAAAAATTACCCGGCAATTTGTAGACTTCGAGAATATTCGGCCGGAACTGGAAAACCACATCGCCAGTACAATGTACTTTTATCATCGGCAGATTTTCGTCGGTTATCGCAGTTTCATCGACCGCTTTCTGGATACCGGCGGTGACATTATCTTCACCTATAACAGACTGCCAGTAATTCTTGGCAGAGCCCTCAAGGCTGCCTATTCCATGGCCAGATGGCGCTATTACCGGCAACAATCAGTCGCCGATATGACATGGTCGGAGATTTTCGATTTATACCGTATTCTGGAACAAGAGTCCCTGCTGGATATCACGGTCAACCTGTACAAGGGTGAAGCGGAA
The DNA here is from genome assembly GCA_002842135.1 of Betaproteobacteria bacterium HGW-Betaproteobacteria-8. The sequence goes on from PHCD01000248.1 coordinate 617, forward strand.
ACCCATCTGGCAGCGTCTTTCATCCAGGCTTGCATGCTGGACAGCCTGAGCAGTTCTAGCTTGAGCAAACAAAAAGTGGAAAAAACGGCCTTGCTGCTGGAGAAACTGATTCCATGGAGTCAGATCAGCAAGCATTACGACGAGCACAAACATCTCTTTTACGTTGACCTGACCCAGGATCAAGGCGCCAAGCGTATCCGTCTGTTCGAACCGCATACCGGCTGCCGGTATTGGGACATCGAACAGCTCTCAGCCAGGATAGATGCAGATATCGAAGCACTGGACAGGGACCTTCCGCATGACCTGGAGTCAATTGGCAGTAGCAGCGAATTGCTGGAGATACTTACCCTGTTACGATTGGGATGGTCCAGACATGCCTATACACGCCAGCGGCGCTCTGAAGAGCGGCAAAAGGTCATCAAGCATGTGATTGTCAGCTACGGTTTTCAGGATGTCTGCAATCAACTGAAATCTGCCACGAAAAATCTGTATCTGGCGCCGCAGGAACAATCTGAAAACAGCCTTGATG
>PHCD01000249.1 GCA_002842135.1 Betaproteobacteria bacterium HGW-Betaproteobacteria-8
TGGTTGACCACGACATCCAGCGCCAGCAGCATGTCGCGCTTCTTCATGTTCTTGACCAGGCTGTCGAGCTCACGCGTGGTGCCGACTTCAGGGTTGATCTTTTTGAAATCGCGCACGGCGTAGCCGCCGTCGCTTTTGCCTTTTGGGCAGTCCAGAATCGGCATCACGTGCAGCAGGTTGATGCCGAGATCCTGCAGATACCCCAGATGTTTTTGCAGTCCGGCCAGATCGCCGGAGAATTCCTTGCAATAGAGCGCGTAGCCGATCCATTTCTGGCTGAGGAACCAGTTGTGATCCTTTTCCCGCGCCAGATCCAGCTTGCGAAGCTGTTGCGGCCGCTTGATGTAGGCGCAGGTGAGGCTGGTGACCAGTCGCTGCATCTGTTGCTTGAAGTCGGGGCGATGGCCGTAAAGCTGGTGGAAAAGTGAATAGATGGCGTAGAAGTTCGCACCAAGACGGATATAGAAATGCTGCAGGTTCTTGTCCTTGATGTCGCGTTCCAGCTTGATCAGGATGTCATTCAGCAGTGAATGTGAAACCTGTTCATACATGCGTGAGCTCCCCTGTTCCGGAAATCTGCGATTCTGAGACGATATCCATGCCGTAGTGCTGCAGGCCTTCGATGATGCCTGCAGCATTGTGACCCTGTGCGAAGTAGATCTGTTCCTGGTCGCGCAAAATTGCCAGTTCCGGACTGTGATTGCCGACAACGATGGCGCGGGTGTCGCCGACCAGCATCTCGGTGTCGTTGCCGGAATCCCCGGCGACCAGGAAATTCTCCAGCGGCAATCCCCATTTGTAGGCCAGATAACGGATGGCATGGCCCTTGGAGGCCCTGACCGGCAGCACATCTAGGAACTCCTCATGCGAATAGATCAGTTGTGCGTGCAGTTTCAGGTCATGCAGATATTCATAGAGCTCATTGAGGGGCGGCATGTTGTCCGGTGTAGCCAGATAACTCAGCTTGAATTCGCGCTGGTTCTCCGGTGCCTGCAGCGTGAGTCCCGGAAATCTGGCCAGCGCCTCGGCAAGCGCCTCACGGCGCCACTGGTGACGAATGTGCGCTGCCCAACCGAGATCGGGCACCAGGTTCTTGCCGTAATGGATCTCCGAGCCGACCGAGGTGATCAGCACGTCCGGGAT
>PHCD01000250.1 GCA_002842135.1 Betaproteobacteria bacterium HGW-Betaproteobacteria-8
ACAGAGATTGCAGCATTGCAAGGGCAGAAAATTCATGCCATTGCCGGTATCGGCAATCCCCGGAGATTCTTTGAGCAATTGCATGATATGGGGTTGGCGTTAGAAACGCATGCGTTCCCTGATCATCATGCGTTTCGTGCAGAAGATCTGGCATTCGCCGGTGATACACCTGTATTGATGACGGAAAAGGATGCTGTTAAATGCGCCGCTTTTGCCATGCCGAACTGGTGGTATCTGCCGGTCGATGCCGAGGTCGACAATGCGCTCGCCGATTATGTCATCCATAAACTGAGGAAATAACATGGATTCAAAACTGATACAGATATTGGTCTGCCCGGTATGCAAGGGGCCGCTGGTGTATAAAAAGACGGCACAGGAATTGATCTGCAAGCCCTGTCGGCTTGCTTATGCGGTCAAGGACGATATTCCCGTGATGCTTGAAGAAGAAGCGCGCAGATTGCCGGATGCGGAAGAGGTTTAGTACATGAGCTTCAAGATCGTTATTCCTGCGCGCTATGCCAGTATCCGCTTGCCTGGTAAGCCCTTGCTGGATATTGCAGGCAAACCGATGGTTGTTCGCGTCGCAGAAAAGGCGAAGGCCACGGGTGCCGAGGTGGTTGTTGCTACTGACGATCGCAGGATATTTGAAGCGGTCGAAGCGCATGGTTATCGCGTAGTCATGACCAGGGAAGATCATGTTTCCGGTACTGACCGGATAGCCGAGGTCGCCATGAAGATGGGCTGGGCTGAGAACGAGATCGTCGTCAATGTGCAGGGTGATGAGCCCTTGATAGAGCCCACCTTGATAGAAGAAGTCGCGCTCAACATGGCGCAGCATAACGAAGCTGCTATCGCGACGGCCTGTCATCAGATTCACGACAAGGCCTTGATGCTGAACCCGAACGTTGTGAAGGTCGTGCTCGATAAGGAAGGTTATGCGCTTTATTTCAGTCGTGCGCCGATTCCCTATCCCCGGGATGCCTTTGCCGCTGGTCAGGAATTACCTGATGCGATACTGATATACCGGCATATCGGTATCTATGCCTACCGTACTTCATTCCTCAAGGCATATGCTGGCCTGCAACCTTCGCCTATAGAGCAGTATGAGTCGCTCGAACAACTGCGTGCATTGTGGCACGG
>PHCD01000251.1 GCA_002842135.1 Betaproteobacteria bacterium HGW-Betaproteobacteria-8
GGAGGGTTTCCAGCTGGCAGCGTTCGATTCCCCACTGACGCAAAAGCACGAAACCTGGTACGCCTCACGCCCGGACTATATGCAGCGCATGATTGCGCGTAGCGAGCGTTATCTGCATTTCATCGTCGAAGAAGTGGAAAAACGCAACATGCCCGGCGAAATCGCCTTGTTGCCGATGATAGAAAGCGGGTTCAATCCCCAAGCGCTGTCACGCAGCCGTGCAGCCGGCATCTGGCAATTCATGCCGGTGACGGGCAAGCATTTCGGGCTGGAACAGAACTGGTGGGCCGATCATCGCAAAAATGTCACGGCAGCTACATATGCAGCACTGGACTATCTGCAAAAACTGCACCTGATGTTCGGTAGCTGGGATCTGGCACTGGCAGCCTACAACGCTGGCGAAGGCACGGTCAGACGCGCGATGGAGAAGAACCGTGCGCAAGGACTGCCAACTGACTATGCCAACCTGGCATTATCGGAAGAGACCAGAAACTACGTGCCAAAACTGCAGGCCATGAAAAATCTCATCAGCGACCCGGAACGTTACGGCCTGACAATCGAAAGCATCCCCAACGAACCCTATTTCACCAAAGTTTCCGCACCACAACAGATCGACACGGAACTGGCCGCCAGCCTGGCAGGCATCCCGCATGAAGAGTTCATCGCACTCAACCCCGAACATAACCGTCCCGTGATTACAGCCAAAGCCGGCAATAACCATGAAATCCTGCTGCCGGTCGAAGCCGCAGACATCTTTCTCAGCAATCTTTCCAGCTACGAGCAACCCCTCGTCACTTGGCAGACCTATCATGCGAAACGGGGAGAGAAAGTCGACAAGATCGCACAAAAATTCGGCATCAGCACCGCTGAATTCCGTAGCGTCAACAGCCTGCCCGGCAGCAAGGCATTAGCGGAAAACAGACTGGTTCTTGTTCCGGCAAAGCACACAAGCCAGGACCAACCCTCTGCACTGGATAAAAACCGGATTGAATTGCTGAATGCCAGCCACCATACGGAACTCAATGCCAAACAGGCTATCAGACACGAGGTTGCAGCGAACGAAACCCTGTATGCGATTGCCTTGCGCTATGGCGTCACCGTCAAGCAGATCATGCAGAGCAATCAGTTAAAAAACAGTCG
>PHCD01000252.1 GCA_002842135.1 Betaproteobacteria bacterium HGW-Betaproteobacteria-8
GCTTTTGCGCTCAAGAGCAAACAGGTTGCGGTACCGAGAGGGCAGCTGCCTGTACTGGATGATAACGAATATTACTGGTCTGACCTGATCGGTCTGCAGGTGACCAATCTGCAAGGTGTCGATTTCGGCAAGATTGTGGATGTGTTCGAAACAGGTGCCAATGATGTTCTGGTGGCCAAGGGCGACCGGGAACGTTTGATTCCATTCATCGACCAGGTTGTGCTTGTTGTGAATCGGGATGCCGGAACCATGCAGGTAGACTGGGATGCCGAGTTTTGAGCGCTATGCCAGAGTGCGAAACTGAGACATCGTATCAATTTGATGTCATTACCCTGTTCCCGCAAATGTTTGAGGCGGTGACACAGTCCGGTATCACGGCACGTGCGCTGGAAAAAAGGATTTATGATTTGTCGCTGTGGAATCCGCGGGATTTCACGACTGACAATTACAAGACCGTAGATGACAGGCCTTACGGCGGCGGGCCCGGCATGGTGATGCTGGCGGAACCTCTGGAAAAGGCGATCAATGCCGCGAAACTGCGGCAGCAGGAGTCGGGTGTAAGCCGTGTCAGGGTGATCCACCTGTCACCGCAAGGCAAGCCGCTGACGCATGAGAAGGTCATGCAGCTGGTGGCTGAGCAGGGACTGATATTACTGGCCAGCCGTTATGAAGGCGTTGATGAGCGCTTGCTGGCGAGTCAGGTGGATGAAGAGATTTCGATAGGCGATTACGTACTGTCTGGCGGTGAACTCCCTGCCATGGTGCTGATGGATGCCATCGTGAGGCAGTTGCCGGGTGCGTTGGGCGATGCAGATTCAGCAGTCGAGGATTCGTTTGTTGATGGTTTGCTGGATTGCCCGCATTACACACGACCGGAAGAATACAAGGGCGTAAAGGTGCCGGAGGTGTTGATGTCCGGTAACCACGCCAAGATCAAGCAATGGCGCCTCAAAATGTCATTGCAGAGAACCCGGACCAAGCGTCCGGATTTACTGGCCGCAAGGCCGTTGTCAAAAGAGGAATCTCGGCTGCTCAAAGAGTTGGAGCAGGAACAAGATTCGCATAACTAGAAGGAGCAACAAAGTGGCTGCAAATATTATTGAAATGTTGGAAAAGGAAGAGATTGCCCGTTTAGGCAA